>JAQGNM010000088.1 GCA_028291845.1 Massilia sp.
GTGGCAGTCGGCGCGGCAGGCGGCCGATGCGCCGGTGTCATCGGCGCCGCCGTTTTCATGTGGGCCGCCGCTCTCTCCACCGCGGTCACGCGCCTCGCCGGCCAGCTGGCGGGCGGCATCGAGTTGGCCGAACAACCAGCGGCTTTCCGCCTCCACCAGCATGCAGCGGGCCTGCGGCAACATCCGGCGCGACGCCGGCAAGGCGTCGATCAGGGGCGCCGCCTCGATTGCCAGCGCCAGTGCGCGCGCCGGGTCGCGCTGGCGCAAGTGCCAGTTCAACTGCAGCAGCAGGTCGAGACGCGCGGCGTCCGGCAGCTGGCGCTCCAATTGGGCATTCCAGCGCGCCACATCCTCGTCCACTGCGAACATCTCGATCAAGCCATTCCCCCGCCCCGCCAGTCAGGCCTGCGCGGCCACCCGGCGCGCTACCGGGATTTATTATTTCACATTTTGCCTTCTTCTCCTTATAAAAATTGGCAATTACGCAATGAATGATCGCGGGTTGCCAAGCCGCCGGAAGCTGATGAAGCCGGCCATGTTGAACCACGCGGACAACGGCGCCGGTGCAAGCCCGAAAAACTTCTTGCAAATCGAAGCAAACAAGTTAAGATATATCTAAATGCGATATATCTTAAGGAGTTTCACATGCTTCCCTCATTCCATCACCACGCTTTCCACAGCCCCCATCCGCACCACGGTCCCCACCATGGCCACGGCCGCGGCCCGGGCCGCGGCCCCAAAATGTTCGACGCTGGCGCCTTGCGTTTCGTGGTGCTGCACCTGATCGCTGAAAAGCCCCGCCATGGCTACGAACTGATCAAGGAAATCGAAACCCTGGCCGGTGGCGGCTACGCCCCCAGCCCGGGCGCCATCTACCCGCTGCTGGCCATGCTGCTCGACCTCGGCCACATCGAAAGCTCGCCGGACGGCAACAAGAAACTGCACGCGATCACCGACGAGGGCCGCGCCTTCCTGGAAGAAAATCGCCAGCTGGCCGACGCCGTGCTGGCCAGGTTGAACACTCCCGGCGAAGGCCGCGACGACGTGCGCGCCATGATGCACGCGTTAAAACAAACGGTGATCGACAATTACCGCGCCGGCGCGGAAGATGCCGAACGGCGCGCGCAGATCAAGGCGATCCTGCAGCAGGCCACCGACGACATCGGCAAGCTGGCGTGATGCAGGCGACCGCGCTCACCGCGCGCCGCGAGAGCATGCTGCTGTGGCTGCTCGCGCTGACGCAATTTACCGTCATCGTGGATTTCATGGTCATGATGCCGCTCTCGCCCCAGCTGATGCGCGCGTTCGGCGTCGGCCCGGGCGCGATTTCCGGCGCGGTGTCGGCCTACGCCTGGTGCGCCGGGCTGTCCGGCCTGCTGGCGGCGACCTACATCGACCGCTTCTCGCGCAAGGGCTTGATGCTGACCATGTTTTGCCTGTTCACCCTGTCCAACCTGGCCTGCGCGCTGGCGCCCACGTTTCACGTGCTGGTGCTGTCGCGCGCCTTTGCCGGGCTGACCGGCGGCGTGCTGTCGTCGATCACCATGGCGATCATCGCCGACGTCATTCCCGCACAGCGCCGCGGCGCCGCCACCGGCCTCGTCATGACCTCGTTCGGCATGGCGGCAGTGGCCGGCGTGCCGGCTGGAATCATGCTGGGCGCCCATTTCAACTGGTCGGCGCCGTTTTATTTACTGGTGCTGATGTCGGTGCTGATCTGGTGCGCATCGGCCAGGATTTTGCCGAGGCTGGACGGCCACCTGGCCGGCGGCGTGCGCAAGCTGCGCGATATCGTGCCGGATCTGCTCGGCTTGTTCAAGGTGCAGCGCCAGCGCGATGCGTTTCTGCTGTCGGGCATCAACATGCTCGGCTCGATGATGATTATCCCGTTTATTGCCCCCACCCTGGTGGGCAATCTCGGCGTGCAGCCGGTCGACATGACCTGGGTCTACCTGGGCGGCGGCGCCGCTGCCTTGCTCGGTTCGCGCTGGCTGGGCCGGCTGGCCGACCGCTTCGGCGCGCTGACCATGTTTCGCATCGCCATACTGTGGTCGATCGTCCCCGTGCTGTTGCTGACCCACCTGGTGCCGCTGCCGATGGGCTTGATCATATTGACCTTCGTGCTGTTCATGACCTCGATGTCGGCGCGCAATATCCCGATGCAAGCCTTGCTGACGACGATCCCGGCGCCAGCCCGGCGCGGCGCTTTCCTGAGCGTCAATTCGGCGATTCAGCAACTGGGAACCGGCTTGGGCGCCTGGCTCGGCGGGCAATTCCTGACCACCGACAGTGCCGGCCACATCGCCAACTACGGCGTCAACGGCTGGATCGCCGCCGGCATCGCCTTGTTCGCTTCGTTCTGGGTGTTGCGGCTGCGGGTACCGCAGGCGGCCGAGGCGCGGGTAGCGGTTTGACGCCGCTGCGGCGCAAGCACTTTATTCCTCGTGAAACTCTTCCGCGTTCACAAACAAATCCCAGCAAGCGAGAAACAAGGCGGCCACCACCGGCCCGATGACAAAGCCGTTCAGTCCGAACAGCGCCATGCCGCCGACGGTCGACAGCAGCACCACGTAATCGGGCATCTTGGTGTCCTTGCCGACCAATAAGGGCCGCAGCAGATTGTCGACCAGGCCGATTACCACCACGCCCCACGCCGTGAGCGCGACGCCCTGCCAGATGGCGCCGGTGGCCAGAAAATACACGGCGACCGGCGCCCACACGATGGCTGCGCCAATGGCCGGCAACAGGGACAGGAAGGCCATCAGGGTGGCCCACAGCACCGCCCCCTGCACACCGAGGAACCAAAACGCCAGCCCGCCCAGCGCGCCCTGGGCGATCGCCACCAGCACATTGCCCTTGACGGTGGCGCGGATGACGGTGGTGAAATTGGTGAACAGGCGCTGCTTGTACTTGCGGGTGAGCGGGACCGCCGACTTGATGCGGCCGGCCAGCGAGTAACCGTCGCGCAGCAGGAAAAACAGCAGGTACAACATGATGAACATGCTGACCAGGAAGTCGAAGGTGTAGCTGCCGACATAGATCGCCTGCTTGGCCACCACCTGGCTC
The DNA here is from genome assembly GCA_028291845.1 of Massilia sp. GTDB lineage: Bacteria > Pseudomonadota > Gammaproteobacteria > Burkholderiales > Burkholderiaceae_D > JAFCUW01. The sequence continues at coordinate 3,067 of JAQGNM010000088.1, forward strand.
ATTTGCGAAGCGGCGGCGGTGATCTTTTCTTCGATGGTGGCCAGCGAAGTCAGATCGAAGCGCTCGAGCAGGCCGATCGCCCATCGCGGCAGCACCGCCATGATCTTCTTGAAAAACATCCCCATGCTCAACTCGCCCGTTTTGACCATCTCGACCACCCCGGCGGCCTGGTTGACCAGCGACACGGCCACCAGAGACAGCGGCAAAATAACGATGACGACGATCAGAAACAGGGTGATCAGCGACGACAAATTCGGCTTTTGATTGGTCTTACGCAGCAGCCAGCGGTACACCGGCGCAAACAGGATCGCCAGCACGATGCCCCAGAACACAGCGCCGGCATACGGCGCCAGCACCCAGAAAAAGCCGATGGTGACCAGCACCAGCAGGGCGAGAAAGGTCTTTTGTTGCAGAGAGTACTGGTGCATGGGGCGGGATGGTAAAAGTGAGCGTTGTCAATATCATAAACGATCGACCGGCCGCTCCCTGCACTGCAAGCGGCGCCAGGTAGCCTGCGCTGCCGCCGGTCCGACGGTTGCCCCACCCGGCCAGCAGCAATTGCCGCTGTGCCGGCGGTCGGTGAAGCCGAACAGATTGGCCGAGGCCGACGCGCCGACGTATGCGTCGAAGCCGCCCTGTACAGCGCAGGCACCAAAAAAAAGAGCACTTTCGTGCTCCGGGTACATCAGGCGAACTTTGAAAAATCCGGCTTGCGCTTTTCGAAAAACGCCGTAAACGCTTCCTTCGCCTCCGGCGCCTGTAGCATTGCGCTGAATAGCTCGATTTCAGCGGCGATCGCCGCGTCGGTGCCGGCCTGCTTCGACTGCTTCATCAGGCTCTTGGTGGCGCGGATCGAGGCAGCCGGCAGGGCCACCAGCTTGGCGGCCTGGCGCATGGCGAACGGCTGCAGTTCATCGAGTGGCAGCACTTTCGACAACATGCCCATCTCGAACGCTTCCTGGGCGCTGAAGGCTTCGCCCAGCAGCAGCTTTTCGGCGGCGCGCGGGTAACCGGCGACGGCCGGGAACAGCACCGATGACGCAAACTCCGGGCACAGGCCGAGCTGCACGAAAGGCATGCTGAACTTGGCATTGTCGGCGGCGTAGACCATATCGCAGTGCATCAGCATGGTGGTGCCGATGCCGATGGCGGCGCCGGACACCGCGGCGATGACCGGCTTGCTGCTGCCGGATAGAGCGCGCATGAACTGGTAGACCGGACGGGAGGTGTCCGGCTTGCCGGCCACGGGGGCGTTTTTCAGAAAATCTTCGAGGTCGTTGCCGGCGGTGAAAATCTCCGGTTTGCCGAGGAAGACGATGGCGCGCACGGCCGTGTCGTTTTCAGCGTCGACCAGGGCGTCGGCCATGGTCTGGTACATGGCGCCGGTGATGGCGTTTTTGCGTTCGGGGCGGTTGAAGGCGATGGTGAGTATGCCGTCGGATTTGCTGGTTTGGATTTCCATGGGGGCTGGCCTGTTAGTGGTGACGCGAACATGGGACAGGCACCGTGCGGTGCCAGTCCCCCTTATTACACGCGTTCGAAGATGCCGGCGGCGCCCATGCCGGTGCCGACGCACATGGTCACCATGCCGTATTTCAGGTTGTTGCGGCGCAGCGCGTGCACCACGGTGGCGGCGCGGATGGCGCCGGTGGCGCCGAGCGGGTGGCCGAGCGCAATCGCGCCGCCCATCGGGTTGACCTTGGCCGGATCGAGGTTCAAATCTCCCATCACCGCCAGCGCCTGCGCGGCAAACGCTTCGTTCAACTCGATCCAGTCCAGCTGGTCCTGGGTGATGCCGGCGGCAGCGCAGGCGGCGGGAATGGCGAACTTCGGACCGATGCCCATGATCTCCGGCGGCACGCCTTTCACCGCAAACGAGGAGAACTTGGCCAGCGGCGTCAGGTTGTGCTCGCGCAGGATTTTTTCCGAAACCAGGATCAGGGCGCCGGCGCCGTCCGACATCTGCGAGCTGTTGGCGGCGGTAACGCTGCCCTTGGCGGCGAATACCGGTTTCAATTTGCCCAGCGACTCGAGGGTCGAATCGGCGCGCGCGCCTTCGTCGGTGTCGACAAGGCGGGTCTTGATGTCGACCTGGCCGGTGGCCAGGTTCGGCGTGCGGGTGATGATTTCGACTGGCGTCGTCTCGTCCTTGAAGTAGCCGGCCTGCTGGGCGGCAATCGCCCGGCGGTGCGATTCGACGGAAAACGCGTCCTGCGCTTCGCGCGAGACTTTCCACTGCGCCGCCACCTTCTCGGCCGTCAGGCCCATGCCGTAGGCCATGCCGACGTTCTCGTCGGTGAACATATTCAGGTTCATCGATGGGTGGTGGCCCATCATCGGCACCATCGACATCGACTCGACGCCGCCGGCGATCATGACGTCGGCTTCACCGACGCGGATGCGGTCGGCAGCCATGGCAATCGCGGTGATGCCCGAGGCGCAGTAACGGTTGACGGTGACGCCGCCGACGGTCTTCGGCAGGCCTGCCAGCAGCACCGACATGCGGGCGATATTGAAACCCTGCTCCGCTTCCGGGAACGAGCAGCCGATGATGGCGTCGGTGATCAACGCCGGATCGAGACCGGGCGCCTGGGCCAGCGCGCTTTGCAGCACGCGCACCAGCAGGTCGTCGGGGCGGGTGGTCTTGAACATGCCGCGCGGCGCCTTGCCGATCGGGGTGCGGGTGGCGGCGACGATGTACGCGTCTTGAAGTTGCTTGGTCATTTTATGTTCTCTCTGTTCGGTCAGTGATGGACGCTTAGTTACGTACCGGCTTACCGGTCTGCATCATGCCCATGATCCGTTCCTGCGATTTCGGATTGTTGAGCAGCTCGAGGAATGCCTTGCACTCCATGTCCAGCAGCCACTGCTCGCTGACCACGCTGCCCTGGTCGATGTCGCCGCCAGTGACGATGGTGGCGATCATCTCGCCCAGCTTGAAGTCGTGGGCGGAGATAAAACCGCCGTCGCGCATGTTGACCAGCTGGGCCTTGATGGTGGCCAGGCCGTAGCGGCCGGTGACGGTGATCGGCTTCTGCAGCGGCGGGCGGTAGCCGGCGTCGAACATGGCGCGCGCTTCGACTTTTGCCACGTGCAGCAGCTCATAGGCATTGAACACGATGACGTCGTCTTCCTTGAGATAACCCATGGCTTTCGCTTCCAGCGCCGACTTCGACACATTGGCCATCGCCGCGTTGGTGAAGCCGGTCTTCAGGAAGTGCAGGATGTCGCTGCCCTTGGCTTCATTGGCGGCGCGCGCCGCCGCTTCTTTCAAGCCGCCGCCGGCCGGGATCAGGCCGACGCCCACTTCCACCAGGCCGATGTAGGACTCGATCGAGGCCACGCGCTTGGACGCGTGCAACGCCATTTCGCAGCCGCCGCCCAGGGCCAGGCCCGCCACCGCGGCGACCACCGGCACGTTCGAATACTTCATCGCCATGAAAGCGTTCTGCAGCGCCTTGATGCCAGGCTCCATCGCCTTGGCGCCGCCTTGCATGAACAGCGGCAGCGCCGATTGCAGGTCGGCGCCGGCGGAGAACGCGCCGCCTTCGGCCGCATCGGTATTCCAGATCACCAGGCCCTTGAAGTTTTTCGCAGCCTCTTCCTGCGCCATTTTCAAGCCGTTGATGACGCCTTCGCCGATCACGTGCATCTTGGATTTCAGGGAGATGACCAGCACCTCGTCTTCCATGTGCCAGATGCGCACCGATTCGTCTTCGAAGAAGGTGACGCCGGCGGTCTTGCCATCGATGGCGCCCGAACCGAGCACCGGTGCGCGGAACGCCTGGCGGTCGTAGACGGAAAGTTCCGAACGAGGCACAAAGGCGTTCTTGCTGACGGAGTAGGAACCTTCAGGCGTGTGCACGCCGCCCTTCTCGGCGACGACGCCACTGGTGACCCACGCTGGCAACGGCGTGTTAGTCAGCGCTTTACCCTCGGCGATGTCCTGATTGATCCATTCGGCGATCTGCTGCCAGCCGGCCGCTTGCCAGGTTTCGAACGGACCGACGCTCCAGCCGAAGCCCCAGCGCATGGCGAAATCGATGTCGCGCGCATTGTCGGCGATCGATCCTGCGTGCACGGCGATATAGTGAAAAGCGTCGCGGAAGATCGCCCACAGGAACTGCGCCTGTGGATTGGTCGACTCGCGCAGGGCCTTGAATTTTTTGACCGGGTCTTTCTCTTTCAAGATGCGGCCGACGATGTCGGCAGCCTTGCCGCCGCCGGTGACATATTCTCCGGTGGCGAAGTCGAGGCGCTGGATATCCTTGCCGACCTTTTTATAAAAGCCGGCGCCGGCCTTCTGGCCCAGCGCGCCGCCGGCGACCAGCTTAGCCAGCACGTCAGGCGTTTTATATACGGCGAAGAACGGGTCGTCCTGCAGGTTGTCCTGCATGGTCTTGATCACATGGCCCATGGTGTCGAGTCCCACCACATCGGCGGTGCGGAAGGTGCCGGACTTGGCGCGGCCCAGCTTGGCGCCGGTCAGGTCATCCACCACGTCGACCGACAGGCCGAATTTTTCCGCTTCGTGGATGGTGGCCAGCATGCCGAAGATGCCGACGCGGTTGGCGATGAAGTTCGGCGTGTCCTTTGCGCGCACGACGCCCTTGCCCAGGGTGGTGGTCAAAAAGCCTTCCAGCTGGTCGACGATCGCAGGCGACGTCGACGCGGTCGGGATGATCTCGACCAGGTGCATGTAGCGCGGCGGGTTAAAGAAGTGCACGCCGCAAAAGCGCGCCTTCAAGCCTTCATCGAAGCCTTCGGCCAGCGCGGTGATCGACAGGCCTGAGGTGTTCGACGCAAAAATCGCGTTGGGTGCGATGTGCGGCGCCACCTTGGCATACAAATCGTGTTTCCAGTCCATGCGCTCGGCGATGGCTTCGATGATCAGATCGCAGCCGGCCAGCAGTTCCAGGTTGTCTTCGTAGTTGGCGACCTCGATCAGGGAAGCGTCGTCCTTGTTGCCCAGTGGCGCAGGCGAGAGCTTTTTCAGGTTCTCGATGGCGCGCAGGACGATGCCGTTTTTCGGGCCTTCCTTGGCCGGCAGGTCGAACAGCACGACCGGGACTTTCGCATTGATGCAGTGCGCGGCGATCTGGGCGCCCATCACACCGGCGCCGAGCACGGCGACTTTTTTGACGATGAAGTTACTCATGGATGTGTCTCGCTTTTTTAATAGTTAGAACAGGTCGGCGTCCAGCGCCAGCAGGTTGGCGGCGCCCGAACGTGCCTGGCGAATCAGCATGGCCGTCTCGGGGTACAGACGGGCAAAGTAAAAGCGCGCGGTAGCCAGCTTGGCTTTATAAAAAGTGTCGCCCGAATCTTCCTTGGCCAGCGCGATCTTCGCCATCTGGGCAAAGAAGTAGCTGTAGACCATGTGGCCGACCACGCGCAGGTAGGGCACGCACGCGGCGCCCACTTCGTCCGGGTTCTGGAAGGCCTTCATGCCGATTTCCATGGTCAATTTCGTGACCTTGTCGCCCAGGTCGCCCAATGGGGTGATGAACTCGGACATCGCTTCATCGGTGCCGTTTTCTTCGACAAAGGCCTTGATTTTTTCGCCGAATTTGCGCAGCTTGGCGCCGTTGTCCATCAGGATCTTGCGGCCCAACAGGTCGAGCGACTGGATGGTGTTGGTGCCTTCGTAGATCATGTTGATGCGGGCGTCGCGCACATACTGCTCCATGCCCCATTCGGCGATGTAGCCGTGGCCGCCGTAGACCTGCATGGCTTCCGAGGTGGCGATCCAGCCGTTGTCGGTAATAAAAGCCTTGATGATCGGGGTCAGCAGCGCGACTTCGTCGGCGGCTTCCTTGCGCACGTCTTCGTCGGGGTGGTGCAGTTCGCGGTCGATCTGCAGCGCGACGTAGGACGAGAAGGCGCGGGCGCCTTCGGCGTACGCTTTCGCAGTTAACAACATCCGGCGTACGTCTGGGTGCACGATGATCGGATCGGCAGGGCGATCTGGCGCCTTGGGGCCGGACAGGGCGCGCATCTGGATGCGGTCCTTGGCATACACCAGGGCGTTTTGATAGGCCACTTCGGTCAGGCCCAGCGACTGCATGCCGACGCCCAGGCGGGCGGCGTTCATGAAGACGAACATGGCGTTGAGACCCTTGTTCGGTTCGCCGATGATCCAGCCTTTGGCCGAATCGAGGTTCATCTGGCAGGTCGAGTTACCGTGGATGCCCATTTTTTCTTCGATGGCGCCGCAGGTGATCGGGTTGCGGGCGCCGACAGAACCGTCGGCGTTAGGCAGGAATTTCGGAACGACAAACAAAGAAATACCCTTGGAACCTTCCGGCGCGCCAGGCACGCGGGCCAGCACAAGGTGGATGATGTTTTCCGCCATGTCGTGTTCGCCGGCCGAGATGAAAATCTTCGAGCCGGTGATCAGCCACGAGCCGTCATCCTGCGGCAGCGCCTTCGAGCGCAGCATGCCGAGGTCGGTACCGCAATGGGCTTCGGTCAGGCACATGGTGCCGGTCCAGGCGCCGGACACCAGTTTTGGCAGGTACAGTTGTTTCTGCTCGTCGGTGCCGTGTTCCTTCAGGCACTCGTAGGCGCCGTGCGACAGGCCCGGGTACATGGTCCAAGCCTGGTTGGAGGAATTGAGCATCTCGTAGAAGGAATTGTTCAGCACCACCGGCAAGCCCTGGCCGCCGTATTCGGGATCGCACGCGAGCGCGGCCCAGCCGCCGTCGACGTACTTTTGATAGGCCTCTTTAAAACCTTTTGGCGTCGTCACCGATTTGGTGGCGGCATCGTAGTGGCAACCTTCGCGGTCGCCCGAGTGGTTCAGGGGAAACAGCACTTCCTGGGTAAACTTGGCGCCCTCTTCCAGCACTTGATTGATGATGTCGGCATCGACATCTTCAAACTTGGGGATGGCCTTCAGTTCTTCGGTGACGTTGAACATTTCGTGCAACAAGAACTGCATGTCCCTGAGTGGCGCGACGTATTGACCCATGGTGTTTCTCCTGACGAGGTGAATTGTGACGAATTGAAATTTTGAAAAAACGGAAATGCGGTGCTGCGATTCAGCCTGCTTGCGTGCGCGCCGTGTTCTGCTCGAGCGCGGCGTCGTGATTCCGGTAGTTTTCGATCAGCCGGTCGAAGCCGGCGCGGCAGCGCTCGACGCTGCCCGGCATGCGCAGGAAGCGCGCATCGTGGTGCAAGGCCAGGATCAGGCCGTACATCTCGTAGACCAGCTGGCCGGCATCGGTGTCGGCCTTGAGATCGCCGATGGCGATCGACTGCTCGGCGCAGCGCAGCAAGGCGCCCTGCCAGGCGCGCACCATGGCGACCAGCTCCTCGCGGATCGGCCCCTGGCGGTCGTCGTATTCGACGGCGCCGCTGATATAGATGCAGCCCGAGGCAATCTCGACGCTGACCCGCTTGACCCAGCGGGCGAACATCGAGCGCAGGCGCGGCAAGCCGCGTGGCTCCTGCACGCTGGGGAAAAATACTTCCTGCTCGAAACGGGCGTGGTACAGCTTTAATACTTCGATCTGCAGATCTTCGCGCGAGCCGAAGTGTGCGAACACGCCCGACTTGCTCATGTTCATCTTATCCGCGAGCAGGCCAATGGTCAGCCCTTCGAGGCCGTCCCGGCTGGCGAGGTCGAGCGCCACGTCGAGGATGGCGGCCCGGGTCAACTCGCCCTTGCGCATGAATTTGACTGAAGTATTGATAACTTACCTACGAAGGTTAAAAAAGCACGCGTTAGAAAAATCTGAACGCTCGTACTATTATCCAGTCACGGGCAAATGTCAAACAGGAACTTAGAAGGGCGATTCTATTTGATCTGAGATCATACATGCCGAAGCCGGGGACTGGCGCTGCGCGCCTGTCCCCAGCTTTAAACGCTGCCGAAGTCAAAAGCGGGGGACGGGCCCGCAGGGCCGGTCCCCGGTGCTAATGACGTCTGTTACTCACTTGCCTTGCTGAGCGCGCGTCTATCCCTTTTAGTAGGCCGGCCTTTGATCGTGCTGCCCGGCTCCGGATACAAGCGCCTGCCCTCTTTCAGCAATTCGCGCTTGGCCACGCTGGCGGCGCTTTCGTCGTACAGCGAGCGCGCCACCGGCGCTGGTCCGCGCTGATCGGAAATCTGGATCACTTCGATGTCCCAGCGATCGGAACCATTGTCGATGTTGAGCTGGTCGCCCAGTTTGACGGCCCGGGCCGGCTTGATGCGTTCGCCGTCGAGGCGTACCCTGCCGTTGTCGACGGCGTCGGTGGCCAGCGAGCGGGTCTTGAAAAAGCGCGCGGCCCACAGCCATTTGTCGATGCGTACATTGTCCATGTGTAGTGCAGCTCCTTGCTCAGGCGTAGCCGATGGCGACGATGCGCATCACCAGTTTATAAAAGAAATACGCCGCTTCATAGCCCGCGCGCTTGAAGCGGCCGACGTGCTTGAAATGGTCGCAGGGAATGATTACGCCTTCTGCCACGCCCGCTTCGATGTGCGCGCGCATGCTGCGGGCAAAGCCGGCGTCGCGTACGACGACGTTCGCTTCCTGGTTCAAAAACAGCGACAGGCCGTCGCAATTGCTCGAGCCCACCGTGGCCCAGTCCTCGTCGATGACGGCGACCTTGGCGTGCAACTGGGTCTTTTGATACTCGACAACGGTCACCCCGCAGCCCAGCAATTTCGGGTAGAACGAATGCGCCACCATATCCTGCAGCTTGAACTCGCCCACGCCGATCAACAAGGTCACCTTGACGCCGCGCTCGGCGGCGCGGCCCAGCGCCTCGCGGAACTTGCGGCCGGGGGCAAAATACGGGTTGGCCATCAGGATGCTGTGCCTGGCGCGGCCGATCGCCTGCAGGTAGGCGCGCTGGATGGTGCGGCGGTTGCGCAGGTTGTCGCGCACGACAAAACCAGCCTGCATCGGGCCGCTGCCGGCGACCGGGCCGTCGCGCTTCATTTCGCGGAACAGGTCGAGCCGGCGCAAAATGCCCATGTGGCCCACGCGCGCCCACTGCGCTTGTGCTTCGCGGTGGATGTCGGCCACCAGCGGCCCGACCACGCGCACGGCAAAATCCCACCTGGGCGCCGGCAAGCGTTTATGGGGATCGTAATCGCACAGGTAATCGTCGTTGACATTGATGCCGCCGACAAAGGCAACCTTGCGGTCGATCACGGTAATCTTGCGGTGGGTGCGGGTGACGCCCTTCTTGAACCAGGGATTGAAGATGCGGCAAAACACCCCCGCTTCGGCGAACGCCGCCTTCAGACGCCTGCACTGGGTATTGCCGCTGCCAAACCAGTCGATCACCACCCGCACCTTGACGCCGCGCCGCCCGGCCGCGATCAAGGCTTGCTCGACCGCCTTGCCGGTATCGTCATCGGCAAAAATGTAGGTTTCAAAGTGAATTTCATGCTGGGCCGCATCCATCTCGGCCAAAAGGGCCGGGAACAGCTCGACGCCGCTCTCCAGCAAACTCACTTTGTTGTTAGGTTGATAATTTACAGAACGCATGAAGATGGCGCGGCGTGGCGGACGCGGGAACTACGCCAGCTTGAGCGTGGCGACGATCGGTGCGTGGTCCGACAGCTTGGCCCATAAGGGGCCATGCAAGACCTCGGCGGTGTCGACCTTGAAGCCGCGCACGTAAATGCGGTCGAGCCGAAAACATGGCAGTGCGGCCGGGAAGGTGCGCGCCGGCGTGGTCTTGCGTTTGGCGCCCACCAGGCCGCGTACGAGTCCGCCCAGCGAGGAGCCACTGCCCATCTCGTCGAATACCTCGGTGACGCCGAGCTTGTCGCGCAGCTTGGCCGACAGGGTATTTCTCCAGTCGTTGAAGTCGCCGGCGATGATGACCGGCTCGCCATTCGGCGCCGAGGCGTTGACGCAGTCGATCAGCGCCTGGGTTTGACGGCTGCGGCCAGCCTCGAACAGGCCGAGGTGGACGACAAAACAGTGCACCGTGCCGCTCGGCGTTTCCAGCACGCAGTGCAGGATACCGCGCTGCTCGTAGGCATGATCTGAAACGTCGTGATTCTTCATGTTGCCAATCGGAAACGCTGACAGCAAGGCGTTGCCGTGATGGCCGTGGTCGTAGACGGCGTTCATGCCGTAGGCCGAGTGGTGTGATTCGCCGGCGAAGAACTCGTGCTGGGATTCCTCCGGCCAATGGTGGCGCCCGCGCGCCTCATCGCCGAATTTGCTGGTGTACTTGTCGTGTTTGCCCTGCACTTCCTGCAAAAACACCACTTCGGCATCGAACAGGCCGATCGCCTTTTTAAGCGCAAGCACACGCGGAGTGGCGCGAATGGTGGACACGCCCTTGTGAATGTTGTAAGTAGCGACACGAATTTTCATGGGAACATTCTAACCTCAAGTAGCGTCGGACTTGTTCGGCAGGCTGAATCGTGCGCTCCTCAATGCTTGAGTAAATGGTCGAGCAGGCGCTGCTCCAGCGCCGCAAAGCGGGCATCGCGCTGGCGCGGCCGCGGCAGGTCGACCGCGACGTCGAGGGCGATGCGGCCATTTTCAATCACCAGCACGCGGTCGGCCAGCGCCAGCGCTTCCTGCACGTCGTGGGTCACCAGCACCGCGGTGAAACCGCGCGATAACCACAGCGACTCGATCAAGCGCTGCATCTCGATGCGGGTGAGCGCGTCGAGAGCGCCCAGCGGCTCGTCGAGCAACAGCAGGGGCGGTTCATGCACCAGCGCCCGGGCCAGCGCCACCCGCTGGCGCTGGCCGCCGGACAGCGACGCCGGCCAGTCGGACGCCCGCTCGGCCAGTCCGACCGCGGCCAGGGCGGCTGACGCCGCGGCGCCGTCCTTCAGGCCGAGCCGCACATTGTCGAGCACCGATTTCCACGGCAGCAGGCGGGCCTCCTGGAACATCACGCGGACGTCGTCGGCGCCGGCGATGCTGCCGGCATCCACCGTGTCGAGTCCGGCGATCGCCCGCAACAGGGTGCTCTTGCCGCAGCCGCTGCGGCCGGCAATGGCGACCAATTCGCCGGCGGACAAATGCAGGTCGATGTTGTCGAGGACGACGCGCTCGCCGAACGACTTGCGCAGGCCGCGCACTGCCAGCGCGGTGCCGTGCCCACCTTGTGCGGCGGCGGCGATGGTGCGGTGTTCGATGACGTTGTTATGCATGACTGACCTTATAGATAAGCCGGGTTCCAGCGCAGGCAGCGCCGTTCCAGGGCGCGCGCAAACACGTCGGCGCCCTTGCCCAGTAAAGCGTAGAGCAGGATGCCGACCAGGACGACGTCGGTCTGCAGGAATTCGCGGGCGTTCATCGTCATGTAGCCGATGCCGGCCTGCGCCGAGATGGTTTCGGCGACGATCAGCAGCACCCACACCAGGCCCAGCGAGAAGCGCACGCCGACCAGGATGGACGGCAGCGCCGCCGGCAAAATCACGTCGCGGTACAGGGGCCAGCCTTTGAGCCCGTAGCTTTTGGCCATTTCGATCAGCGACTGGTCGGCCGAGCGGATACCGTGAAACGTGTTCAGGTAGACGGGGAAGAACACGCCCACCGCCAGCAGGAATAATTTGGCGCTTTCGTCGATGCCGAACCACAGGATCACCAGCGGGATCAAGGCAAGCGCGGGGATGTTGCGGATCATTTGCAAGGTGGTGTCGAGCAGGGTTTCGGCGCGCCGGACGCTGCCGGTCAATAATCCCAGCAGCAGGCCAAGCCCGGCGCCCACGGCGAAGCCGGAGATCGCCCGCCACAGGCTGGTGCGCAGGTGCACGAACAGTTCGCCCGATGCCGTGAGCGTCCAGAACGCCTTGGCCACCGCCCACGGTTCGGGCAGGACGCGCGACGACAGCCAGCCCATCCTCGCCGCCACCTCCCAGCCGGCAAGCAGCAGCAGCGGCAGCGCCCATTGGGCCAGCACTGACGGCTTCTTCATCTCACGCCGCCTTCTTGGGCAGGATATCGCTGGCCATCATCTCGCCGAACGGCCCGGTCAGCGACTGTTCGCCGGCCGCTTTGCCCTTACCTAATAACGGAAACACCAGTTCGGCAAAGCGGTACGATTCTTCCAGGTGCGGGTAGCCGGACAAAATAAACGTCTCGATACCCAGGTCGGCGTATTCGCGCATGCGGGCCGCCACCGTTTCAGGGTCGCCCACCAGGGCCGTCCCGGCGCCGCCGCGCACCAGGCCGACGCCGGCCCACAAGTTCGGCGACACCTCCAGCTGGTCGCGCCGCCCGCCGTGCAGCGCCGCCATGCGCTGCTGGCCCACCGAATCCATCCTGGCAAACGCCTTCTGGGCATTGGCGATGGTGTCGTCGTCCAGATGGCTGATCAATTCATCGGCCGCGCGCCAGGCCGCCTCGTTGGTCTCGCGCACGATCACGTGCAGGCGGATGCCGAATTTGAGGGTGCGCCCGTATTTGGCGGCGCGGCTGCGGATATCGTTCAATTTTTCCGCCACCGCCGCCGGCGGTTCGCCCCAGGTGAGATAGGTGTCCATCTGCTCGGCCGCCAGTTCATGGGCCGGCGCCGAGGAGCCACCGAAGTACAGCGGCGGATACGGTTTTTGCACGGGCGGATATAAAGTCTTCGCGCCTTTCACTTGCAGGTGCTTGCCCTCGAAATCGTAGCCGGCCGCGCCGCCCTCACCGGCCATGGTGGCGCGCCAGATGCGGAAGAATTCGTCGGAAATTTCATAGCGCTTGGCGTGGTCGGCAAACACGCCGTCCGCTTCCAGTTCTCCCTGGTCGCCGCCGGTGACGACGTTGATCAACAGGCGGCCGTTGGACAGGCGGTCGAAGGTCGAGGCCATGCGCACGGCCAGGCCGGGGCTGGACAAGCCGGGACGGATCGCCACCAAAAACTTGAGCTTTTGCGTGACTGCCATCAGGCTGGAAGCGACCACCCAGGCGTCCTCGCAGGAGCGCCCGGTGGGCAGCAGCACGCCGTCGTAGCCGAGCGTGTCGGCCGCCACCGCCACCTGCTTCAGATAATCGGCATCGACCGGGCGCGCGCCCTTGGTGGTGCCCAGATAGCGGCTGTCGCCGTGGGTGGGAATGAACCAGAATACATTCAGAGAGTTCGACATTTGGTAATGGCTCCGGGTTAGCGCGCCGCCAGCTGGGCAGACTTGACGTTGATGGGATTGGGGATCAGTTTCAGGCTGGTGAAGACGTCGGCGATCTTCTGCTGCTCGGCGATCACCGCGGGCGATACCGGTTTGACGCCGTACGAATAGCGCGCTGCCGCCTTTTCAAGCACGGCCGCTTCCAGGCCGGTCTGCCTGGCGAGAATCGACGCCACCTCGGCCGGATGCTGCCGGCCCCAGTCATCCACCTTGCCCATTTCTTCCAGCACGATGGCGACGATGTCCGCGTTCTTTTCCGCATACGGCCGCGCGGCCAGGTAGAACTGGTGATTGGCCACCAGGCCGGTGCCGTCGGCCAGCACGCGCGCGCCCAGCTGGTGCTCGGCGGCGGCCAGGAACGGATCCCAGATCGCCCACGCATCGACGGCGCCGCGCTCGAAGGCCGCGCGCGCATCGGCCGGCGGCAGGAACACCGGCTGGATGTCCTTGTAGGCAACGCCGGCCTTTTCCAGCGCTTTGACCAACAGGTAGTGCACATTCGAGCCCTTGTTCAGGGCCACCTTCTTGCCCCGCAAGTCGGCCAGGGTGCGCAGGGACGAACCCTTGGGCACGACGATGGCTTCGGATTTCGGCGACGGCGGCTCGTAGCCGACATACACCAGGTTGGCGCCGGCCGCCTGCGCAAAAATCGGCGGCGCTTCGCCGACCGTGCCGAAGTCGATGCTGCCCACATTGAGGCCTTCGAGTAGCACGGGACCGGCCGGGAACTCGGTCCACTTGACGGCAACACCTTTTTCGGCGAGCCGCTTTTCCAAGGTGCCGCGCCCTTTTAATAACGTCAGCGTGCCGTACTTTTGATAGCCGATGCGCACTTCGCGGGCGGCCTGTGCGCGCACGGGCAAGGCGGCGGCCAGCACGGCGGCGCCCATCAGCGCCAGCGCATGGCGGCGGTGTTGTCGGGGTTGGTGTTTCAAGTAGCTCATGAAAATGTCCGATCAGGCGAGGGCCGGTTGGGTGAACAGGGAGTTGGGGCGGCGCAGCGCCAGCGCGAACAGTTCGGACGACAGCTGCTCGACGCCGCGGTCGACACGCGGGGCAATCGCCGCATCAAGCGACAGGCCATGCTCGGCATGCCAGGTGAGCTGGCTCGATGTCGTGTAAATGCTGGGCAAAATGAAGCGCGCATCGAGCGAGGCAAGCACCGGGCGCAGCGCGTAATCGAGCGCCAGCAGGTGCGACTGGCTGCCGCCGGTGGCGATCGGCAGCACCAGTTTATTGCGCAATCCATCCTGCGGCAGCAAATCGAGGAAGGCTTTGAGAACGCCCGAATAGGCCGCCTTGTAGACCGGCGTGGCGACCACCACCGCATCGGCGGCGGCCACTTGCGCCAGGGCGCGCACGATGGCGGGATCGGTAAAGTCCGCGTGCAGCAGCGCGGCGGCCGGCAGATCCCGCACCTGCAGGCGGCTGCAGTGGTGGCCCTGCGAAGCCAGGCGCTCGCCGATGTGGTGCAACAGGCGGGTGCCGCTGGAACTGGACGACGGACTGCCGCCGATCAAGAGAACGCTCATATTTTTTTTCCTCTGCTTTCGAATGCTGGTTGATTTTTTATACAGGCTAAAGCCAAGCACGCCAAAGCCGAACGAATCAATTCGCGCTTCGATATGCGCTTTTCGTTCGCGCGTTTTTTGCATATCGAAGCGCGAATTGATTCGTTCGCCTGAAGCGCCACAACAGGCAGCATAAAAAACATCGCAATTTGAAAATCGTGTTTTGACCTATGCCTGCCAGCCTGCTCCACCTGCAATCGCCAGACCCCATCAGCGTCGCCAAGAAGCTCGCGGAGCGTCTTGCCGCCACCGCGGTCGAACGCGACCGCCGCGGCGGCCACGCCCTTGAAGAGCGCGAGTTGATCCGCCAGTCCGGCCTGCTGACCTTGTCGATCCCGCTTGAATTCGGCGGCGCCGGCGCCGACTGGCCGCTGGTCTACGCCACCATCCGCATCCTGGCGCAGGCCGACAGCGCGCTGGCGCATGTCTACGGCTTTCATCACCTGCAGCTGGCCGGCATCACCCTGTACGGCAGCGCCGAACAGCAGCGCCGGCTGCTGATGGCGACGGTGCGCGAGCACCTGTTCTGGGGTAACGCCTTGAACCCGCTCGACAAGCGAACGGTCGCTACGGCCACTACCGACGGTTTTATCCTGGACGGCATCAAGAGCTTTTCATCGGGGTCGGTGGGCGCCGACTGGCTGACCTTGTCCGCCTGGAACCACAGCGTCGAAGGCGCGCTGATCGCCGTGCTGCCGGCTTCTACCCCAGGCGTGACGGTGCAGGCGGACTGGGACGCCTTCGGCCAGCGCCAGACCGACAGCGGCAACGTGCGCTTCGAGCGGGCCCACCTGCCGGCCGACCTGGTACTGCAAACTCCGGGCCAGGCACCGACCGCGCAGGCGACCTTGCGCTCGCAGGTGGCCCAGCTGATCATGGCCAATCTGTACCTGGGCATCGGCCAGGGCGCCTTCGAGGCGGCCAGAAACTACACGCAAGAACAGGCGCGCGCCTGGTTTGCTTCAGGCGTCGACAAGGCTGCTGACGATCCGCTGGTGCAGCACCGCTTCGGCAAACTGTGGCTGCTGCTGCGCCCCGCCGAGCTGGCGGCCGATCACGCCGCCGTGCTGCTTGACCGCGCATTCAAGCAGGGCGCCGCCTTGAGCGCACACGAACGGGGATTGGTCGCCGTCGCGGTGGCCGAAGCGAAAGCGCTGTCGCACCAGGCCGGCATCGAGATCAGCAGCCAGATGTTCGAGCTGACTGGCGCGCGCAGCACCTCGGCGCAATATGGCTACGACCGCTTCTGGCGCAACGTGCGCGTGCACACCCTGCACGACCCGATCGACTATAAAATCCGCGACCTGGGCCGCTACGCCCTCGACGGCAGCGTGCCGGCACCGACGGCGTATTCCTGATGAATGCCGCCACCCCTCTCATTCATGTCGCCCACGCCAGCAAGTCATTCGCGCTGCCGGGCGGCGCCAGCTTCGACGCCGTGCGCGATGTCTCGCTGACGGTCGATCAAGGCGAAGTGTTTGGCCTGATCGGCAAGAGCGGCGCCGGCAAATCGACCTTGCTACGCCTGATCAACCTGCTCGAGCGCCCCGACCGCGGCACCGTCACCGTCGCCGGGCGCGCGCTGACGGCGCTGCCCAAACGCGAACTGAGAAACGCGCGGCAAAACATCGGCATGATTTTCCAGCAGTTCAATTTACTGCAAAACGCCAGCGTGTTCGACAACGTCGCCTTCCCGCTGCGCATACACGCTACCGACAAGACCCTGGTATCGGCCCGCGTCCACGAATGCCTGCAGCTGGTCGGCCTGCTCGACAAGTCGCTCAGCTACCCCGCCCAGCTGTCGGGCGGCCAGAAGCAGCGGGTGGCGATCGCCCGCGCCCTGGCCAGCCGGCCCGCCGTGCTGCTGTGCGACGAACCCACTTCCGCACTCGACCCCGGCACCACCCGCGCCCTGCTCGACACGCTGCGCGATATCAACCGCCAGCTGGGCGTCACCATCGTCATCGTCAGCCACGAGCTGTCGGTGCTCGCGGCGATCTGCGACCGGGTGGCGGTGATCGAAGACGGCAGCATCGCCGAGCAGTTCGCGCTCGCCGATACCGCGGCGCCACGCAAGACGGCATTGGGGCGCGAACTGGCCGAGGTGTATTGGTCGAGCCGCGCCGCGGCCTCCAGCTGGCGGGAGCATGCCCATGCTTGATCACGCCATCGCGATTTTGCCGGAACTGTGGGTCGCCATCGGCCAGACCATGACCATGCTGGGCATCGGCCTGTCGGCTGCCGTGCTGCTGGGCGGCCCGCTCGGCGTACTGCTGTTTCTGGTCGCCGACGGCCAGTCGCTGCACAACCGGCCCGCCGCCCTGCTGGTGGGATGGCTGGTCAATACCGTGCGCTCTTTCCCCTTCATTATCCTGCTGGTGGCATTGGTGCCGTTCACCCGCTGGCTGGCCGGCACCTCGATCGGACCGCTGGCGGCCAGCGTGCCGCTGTCGATCGCCGCGATCGCCTACTTTGCCCGCCTGGTCGAACAAAATCTGAAGGACGTGCCGCGCGGGGTGATCGAGGCGGCACACGCGATGGGCGCCTCCGAACTGCAAATCGTCGTGCGGGTGCTGCTGGTAGAAGCGCGGGCCGGGCTGGTGCTGGCGCTGACGGTGCTGGCGATTAGCTTCCTGTCGTATTCGGCGGTGGCCGGCGTGGTCGGCGGCGGCGGCATCGGCGACCTGGCCATCCGCTACGGCTACTACCGCTTCGAGACCGACGTCATGGTCCTCACCGTCCTGGTGTTGATCGCGCTGGTGCAGCTGATCCAGTTCACCGGCACCCGTATCGCCCGCCGCATCGACCAACGCTAAATTTATTCATCACCGAAAGCACAACAATATGACAATTAACCGCCGCACCCTGCTCGCCGCCGTTCTCGGTCTCGCCGTGAGCGCGCACGCCTTTGCCAAGGACCCGAAAGACATCGTCATCGGCACCAGCGCCGGCCCGTACGCCGACCAGATCAAGCTGGGCATCAAGCCGATCCTGGAAAAGCAGGGGTACAAAGTGAAACTGGTCGAGTTCAACGACTACATCCAGCCGAATTTTGCGCTGGCCGAAGGAGCGCTCGACGCCAATGTGTTCCAGCACATCATCTACCTCAACAAATTCGCCAGTGAGCACAAGCTGGCGCTGACCGACCTGGTGACGATCCCCACCGCGCCGATCGCCATCTACAGCCGCAAGCACCGCGCGCTGACCGAAGTCAAAGCCGGCAGCACGGTGGCGCTGCCGAACGATCCCACCAACCAGGCCAGGGCGCTGGTACTGCTCGACCAGCTGGGCTGGATCAAACTGAAGGCGAACATCGATCCGATCCGCGCGTCGGACAAGGACATCGCGACGAATATCCGCCAGATCAAACTGCTGCCGCTCGAGGCGGCCCAGCTGCCGCGCGCGCTGGACGACGCCGACTTCGCTTTCGTGAACGGCAATTACGCCCTGGCCTCCGGCCTGAAGCTGACGGACGCGCTGGCGGCCGAAAAAATTTCGCCAAACTATATCAACCGGGTGGCGGTGCGCACCGCCGACAAGGACAAGCAGTTCGCAAAAGATATCGCCGCCGCCTACCGCTCGCGCGAATTTTTAGAGATCACCAACAAGCATTTTGCCGGCTATGCGAAGCCGGATTATCAGCTGGCGTTTACTGCAAAAGCCGCAAAATGAAGCCGATCCGTTTCAACGCCTTTCAGATGAACACGGTCGGCCACCAGTCGCCGGGGCTATGGACGCACCCGCGCGACAACAGCCACCGCTATCTCGATCCGGCCCACTGGGTCGAGCTGGCGCAACTGCTCGAAGCGGGCCGCTTCGACGCGCTGTTTTTGGCCGACGTGCTGGGGGTCTACGACGTCTATCAAAACAGCTGGGATGCCGCCCTGCGCCACGGCGTGCAGGTGCCGCTGAACGACCCGCTGGCGCTGGTGCCGGTGATGGCGCATGCCACCACCCACCTGGGTTTCGGGGTGACGGCGGCGCTGACCTACGAGCACCCATACACCTTTGCCCGCCGCATCTCGACTCTCGATCATTTGAGCGGCGGCCGCATCGGCTGGAATATCGTCA
This sequence comes from Massilia sp., assembly GCA_028291845.1. Lineage (GTDB taxonomy): Bacteria > Pseudomonadota > Gammaproteobacteria > Burkholderiales > Burkholderiaceae_D > JAFCUW01. Next base: position 21,796 of record JAQGNM010000088.1, read on the forward strand.
CCGGTTACCTCGACAGCGCCGCCCGCAACCTGGGCCTCGACCGCCAGTTGGGCCACGACGAACGCTACGACCTGGCCGACGAATATCTCGACGTCGTCTATAAATTGTGGGAAAAGAGTTGGGACGACGACGCCGTGGTGCGCGACAAGGCCAGCGGCCTGTACACCGATCCCGCGCGGGTGCACCCGATCAACCACCAGGGGCGCCACTACACGGTGCCCGGCATTCACCTGTGCGAACCGTCTCCCCAGCGCACACCGTTTCTGTACCAGGCCGGCGCTTCGCCGCGCGGCATCGCCTTTGCGGCGCGCCATGCCGAGGCGACGTTTGTCAGCGGCCCCAGTAAAACCGTGGTTCGCAAGTATGTCCTGCAGGCGCGCGCCGCCGCCGATGGCGCGGGACGCGATGGCAGCGCCCTGCTGGTGTATGCGCAGGCGCTGATCGTCACTGCCAGCACCGAACGAGAGGCGCGCGCCAAGTTGGCCGAATACCAGAACCACATCGATATCGAGGCGGCGCTGGCGCTTTTGTCCGGCTGGACCGGCGTCGACTTCAGCCGCCAGCCGCTCGACACCACCATCGACTACATCGACACCGACGCCGGCCGCTCGGCGCTGGCGTCGCTGTCGGCCGCCGATCCCGGCCGCACCTGGACCGTGCGCGAGGCCGCCAAATTCATCGGCCTCGGTGGCCGCGGCCCGGTAATCGTCGGCGATCCCGGCCAGGTGGCCGACCAGCTGGAAGCGTGGATGCTTGACACCGGCATCGACGGTTTTAACCTGGCCTTCGCGCTCGCCCACGAATCGATGCGCGACGTGGTCGAACTGATCGTGCCGGAGCTGCAGCGGCGCGGCCGCTACCGCACCGAGTACAGCGGCGGCACCTTGCGCCAGCAACTGCTGCAAGCGGGCCCGCGCCTGCCTGCCTCACACCCGGGACGCCAGGTGCGCCTGGATCCCCCTTCACCCTTGAAAGAAGCCCATGCAGCGTAGAGAACTATTAAAACTGGCCGGCGTCTCGGCACTGGCAAGCTTGCCGAAGCTGGGCGTTGCCGCCCCATTGAAGGAACTGCGCCTCGACTACGCCTATTATTCCCCCACCAGCCTGGCGCTGCGCCGCTTCGGCTGGCTGGAGGAAGCGTTGAAGGAAGACGGAACGTCCGTAAAGTGGGTGCTCAGCGCCGGCAGCAACCGCGCGCTCGAATACCTCAATGCGAACAGCATCGACATCGGCTCCTCGGCCGGCCTGGCCGCCTTGCTGGCCAAAGCCAACGGCAATCCAATCACCTCTCCGTATATCTTTTCGAGGCCAGAATGGACCGCGCTGGTGGTGAAAAAGGATTCGCCGATCCGCACCCTGGCCGATCTCAAGGGTAAAAAGGTGGCCGCCACCAAGGGCACCGATCCGTATCTGTTCCTGCTGCGCGCCCAAGCCAGCGTCGGCCTCAAACGCGGCGACATCGAACACGTCGGCCTGCAGCACGCCGACGGCCGCGCGGCGCTCGAGCAGGGCAAGGTCGACGCCTGGGCCGGCCTCGATCCGCACATGGCTGCAAGCGAACTGGAAGGCGGTTCGCGCCTGTTGTACCGCAATGTAGCCTTCAATACCTACGGCTTTTTGAACGTGCGCGAGGATTTTTTGGCGGCCCAGCCGCAGGCGGTGGCAAAGGTCATCAAGGCTTACGAAAAGGCGCGCTCCTGGCTGCGCGCCCATCCGGCCGAAGGAGCGAAGATTCTCGCCGAAGAAGCCAAGGTGTCGCTGCCGGTGGCGCTGCTGCAGATCAAACTGCGCAGCGATTTCTCCAATCCGCAGCCGTCCAGCGAACATGTCAAGGCGCTGCAGCTGGCCGCGCCGATTTTGAAAGACGAGGGGCTGGTCAGGCCGGACACCGACATCGTGCGGGTGATCGGCGGCCTGGTCGACACGCGCTTTGCCGCGCCCTACATCGTGCGCGCCTGACCGCGATGAACAGCCGTTCGCTCGCCCTCCCTGCCGCCGCTGCCGCCGCCGCGCGGCGCCGCCTTGCCCTCCCACGCTTGCCGCTCGGGCTGCTGCTGCCGGCCTTCGTGCTCGGCCTGGCCGAGCTGCTGGTGCGCACCGGCGCGGTGCCCGCCAACCTGCTGCCCGCGCCCAGCCAGGTCATCGAGACCATCGGCTGGTTGTCGACCCATGGATTGGGCGGCCATGTCCTTAGCAGCAGCTTGCGGGTGCTGGTCGGTTTCGCGGCGGGCGCCGCGCTCGGCGTGCTGCTGGGCGCGGCGGTGGCGCTCAGCCGCGTCACGTGTGCCATCGTCGATCCGACGCTGCAGGCGCTGCGGGCGATCCCATCGCTGGCGTGGGTGCCGCTGTTGCTGCTCTGGTTCGGCATCGATGAAACGCCAAAAATCGTGTTGATCGCCATCGGCGCCTTCTTCCCCGTCTACATGGGGGCGCTGTCGGGGATCGGTGGGGTCGACCGCAAGCTGGTGGAGGTGGGCCGCCTGTATCGGCTGGGACCTGTCGCACTGGTGCGCCGGGTGCTGCTGCCGGCCGCCCTGCCCTCGCTGATGACGGGCCTGCGCAATGGCCTGGGGCTGGCGTGGATGTTCATGGTGGCGGCGGAGCTGATCGCCGCCAGCCGCGGCCTCGGTTACCTGCTGTCGGACGGCCGCGAGACCAGCCGCGCCGACATCGTCCTGGCGGCCATCGTGCTGCTGGCGATGCTGGGCAAGGCCAGCGACACCGGTATGCGGTATCTGGAACGGCGCTGGCTCGACTGGCGCGACAGTTTCGATGCGCAGGGCAGCCGATGACCGCACTGGAGATTGCCATCGCTGAAAAACGCCACGGCGAGCGCACCATTTTGCGCGACGTGAATGTGGCCCTGCGCAGCGGTGAAGTCGTCAGCCTGGTCGGCGCCAGCGGCTGCGGCAAGAGCAGCTTGCTGTCGATTGCCGCCGGTCTCGACACCGCATATCGCGGCCGCGTGCTGCTCGACGGCGCGCCGGTGGCGGGCCCGGTCGACGGCATCGGCCTGATTTTCCAGGAGCCGAGATTGTTCCCGTGGCTGAGCGCGGCGCACAACATCGGTTTCGGCGATGCGCTCGACCTTGACCGCATCGCCGCGCTGCTGAACGAAGTGGGCCTGGAGGGACGCGGCAACGCCCTGCCCCATCGGCTCTCGGGCGGCCAGGCGCAGCGGGTGGCGCTGGCGCGCGGCCTGTACCGCCGGCCGCGCGTGCTGCTGCTCGACGAACCGTTTTCCGCGGTCGACGCTTTTACGCGCATGCAGCTGCAGGATCTGCTGTTGCAGGTCGCGCGCGACCACCGCGTGACGGTGCTGCTGGTGACGCACGATATCGACGAGGCGCTGTATTTGAGCGACCGCGTGCTGCTGCTTGGGGATGAGCTGGTGGAGTATGCGCTGCCGGCGGCGCGGCCGAAGCGGCGCGGCGATGCTGGCGAGGCTGACGTGAAGGCAGCAATCCTGCAGCGCATGCAGCAAGGGGGTCTGGCTCAGCGAGCCTGACCCCCGCTTTCGTGTGCTCCGCTCCGGGTCGTAAAGCTGGGGCCAGGCTCGTTGAGCCTCCCCCCCTGCTGCCCCCGCCAATGTCAGATTTTGCCCAGCTGCTTGATCCGCCACTGCGTCAGCAAAGCCTTCAGCGAGTCTGCCGGCAGCTGCGGATAGCGCAGGGCCGCAAACGCCACCCAGGCGTCGCGGTAGATTAACCAGCTGCGCTGGGTGGAGCGGATGGCGGCGGGGGCGACGTCGAAGTCGTCCGGCTCCGCTTTTGCTTTCATGCGTTCCCCAAACACGCGATTGAGTTCAGCATCATCGATGGCGAATTGCGATGGCGGCGGCAAGCTAAAAACACCTTTTTCAAAGGCTGCCAGGTGTTCGCGCAGCCACTCGGTCTCGCGCGCCTGCGCGTCGATGACGAAGCCGGCGTAGCCGCTGCCGCCGCGCGCCGTTTCCTGCTCGCCGTGCGCCTTGGCGAACGCCTGGTTGGCCTTGCGCAGGCGATCGAAGGCGGCGGCCTGGGCGGGCGGCAGGCCCGCGCGCAAGCGCGTATAGAACGCTGTCTCGACGCGCTCGGCGCGGCGGGCCGCGATGGCCGCGCACACACCGCCCATCATGCCGCTGGTGATGTCGTCACAGTGGTCATAGCGTGCATAGGGTGCGCCCGGCGCCAGTGTGGCCAGGTGCCGCACCCGCGCGTCCATCTCGGCTACCGCGGCGCCGGTGCGGCAGACATAATTGGTGGCGATGGCGGTATCGCGCGGCACCCCCAGGCCGTTCGCATACAGCATCGACAGCACCGCCGTATCGCCGCTCACCAGCGCGCAGCTGCGCACGGCGGCCCATTCGGCGCCGCTGGTGACGGCTTGATCGAGCTTGCTGTAATAGACGCCCGACGCGTCGCACTTCGCCGCGGCTTCGGCCGGCGGCGGCGCCAGCTTTTCCACCCGCATGCAAGCCTGGTACCAATCGCTGTTACGGTCGACCTCCACACCGAAGTTGTCGGTGTTCGGGTAACTCTGCGCCAGCGCCGCTCCACACATCGACAAGGCCAGCATGGCGAGCAAAGCAAAACGCATTTTCACTCCTGATCAACATGCATCGGCAACTGTAAAATCGCCTCCGCGTTCGACGATGAAAAACAGCGGTCGGCCGCCTCCAGCCAGGGCAGCCAGACATGCTCGAGATGCTCGCGCGGGCTCAGGATGATGGCGACGTCGCGCGGCACGCAGACGCTGAACACGTGCTCGGTGTTATGGGTGACCCCGGGCGCGTAGCGGTGCCGCCAGACAGGATAGATTTCGTAGACATTCGCCAGATTCCAGTCGCGCAGGACGATGTCGACGCCATCGGCGACGATGCCGGTTT
>JAQGNM010000609.1 GCA_028291845.1 Massilia sp.
TGACCGACGCCGACGTCGACGGCGCCCACATCCGCACCCTGCTGCTGACCCTGCTGTATCGCCAGATGCCGCAACTGGTCGAGCGCGGCCACGTCTACATCGCCCAGCCGCCGCTGTACAAGGTCAAAGCTGGCCGCGATGAGCGTTATCTGAAGGACGACGTCGAGGAAGCCAGCTACATGATGACGGTGGCGCTCAACACCGCCAGCCTCACACCGCGCGAAGGCGCCGAGCCGATCAAGGGCGACTCCCTGGCCGAGCTGGTGCGCCAGTTCAACCTGGCCAACGCCATCATGATGCGCCTGACCCGCGTGATCGACCGCGCAGCGCTGACCGCCATCATGACGGGCGTAACGCTGGACCTGACCACCCTGGAAGGCGCCACCGCCTCGGCCGCCGCCATGCAGGAGGTCATCGCCGACCGCGCCGTCACGGTGGTGGTGCGCTCCGACGACTTAACGGAAAAACACAGCCTGCGGATCGAGCGCATGCACCATGGCAATGTCAAAGTCACCTCGATCGATGCGGATTTCACGGACAGCGCCGACTACAACGTGCTGGCCGGCGCCGCCGCCACTTTCAAGGGGCTGATTGGCGAAGGCGCGTTTATTCGTCGTGGCGAGGGCGATCGCGTGAAGGAATCGGCGGTGACCGATTTCCATCATGCGATGCAGTGGCTGCGGGATGAGGCGGAACGTACCGTCACCAAGCAGCGCTATAAAGGCTTGGGCGAGATGAATCCGGAGCAGTTGTGGGAGACCACGATGGATCCGACCGTGCGTCGCTTATTAAAAGTGCAGATCGAGGATGCGATTGCGGCGGACCAGATTTTCACCACCTTGATGGGTGATGATGTCGAGCCGCGCAGGAATTTTATTGAATCGAATGCGCTGCGGGCGGGGAATATTGACGTTTAATTTTTGACGTTTCGCAGAGTTGTTGAAAGAACAGCTAGAATCAAAGGCCCGGGCAATTGCACGGGCCTTTTTACATTGACCTCCATGGCTTCGATATCGATCCCGCTACACGTGACCAGCACCGCCGATTCGGTGTGGCGGCCCGCGCTCGCGCCTGAAGGGATGCCGGTTTGAGTGCTGTCGTATTGATCGAGCGCAGCCCCCAGCGCCTCAGCACCGCGGTGGTAATTTCACTGATCGCGCATGCCTTGCTGCTGACCCTGGCGTTGGGCGGCCAGACGTTTGGATTGCCTGGACTGCAGTTTCCCTGGAAAGAGAGACGATTATCGGCCAGCGATTTGCAGATTGTGCTGGCGCCGGCGCCTGCAGTGCAATCCACCATCGCTCCACAGCCGATCGACAGCGCGGCGCCTCCTCCGGATATCCCACCCGCCCCAGCCGCAAGCGTCCCGCTAACACCGCCGCCTGCACCAGCGCCGAAACCCGGCGAGATGGTCGCCACCGTCATCCCTTCCCCACCGCCGCTCGAAACCGCTCCGGCGGCAGGAACCCGACCCGACGTCAACCTGCCACTTGCGCCGAACGCGCCGCAGGTACGGACAGCATCAAAAATCGTGGCGCGCGACGTACCGATACAGAATCCGGATGGCCCGACACCCAGTACGGCCATCGACGCGGAGCAAAAGAAAACCGAGCAGGTAGCCCGCGCACGCGCGCTCGAGGTCGCCAAATTGGAACGCGACAAACAGGAAGCCGCCGAGCGCACGCGTCAAGAAGCCCTGAAAGCAGAAGCCCTCAAGGCGGCGCAAGTGGAAGCAGCGCGGCAGGACGCCGCCCGCGCCGAGCAAGACGCCAAAGCGCAAGCCGACGCTGCGCGCCTGGAAGCGCAACGCCTGGAGACCGCCCGGCAAGAAACAGCCAGACAAGAAACAGCACGGCGAGAAGCAGCCCAGCGGGAGCAGGCGAAACAGGACGACAAGGCGCGCCATGACAGCGCGCAGCGCGAGCAGGAACGGGCAGAGGCCGCACGCAAGGAAGCGGCGCGGCTGGAACAAGTAAAGCTTGCGCAGCAGGAAGCGGCGCGTCAGGAGGCTGCAAGCAAAGAGGCCGCCCGCCTGGAAGCCGCGCGTCAGGAGGCCCAGGCGAAGGAAGCCGCGCGCCAGCAGGCGGCCAGGCAGGAAGCCGCCCGACAAGAAAGCGCGAGGATGGAAGCCGCACGTCAGGACGCCGCACGCCAGGACGCCGCAACGAAAGAACTCGCGCGCCAGGACGCCATTAAGCAGGAAGCCGCCCGTCAGTCGGCACTCGAGCAAGAAGTGGCGCGGCAAGAAGCCGCACGAAAAGAGCTCGCTCGCCAGGACGCGGCCAGACAAGAACCCGCGCGGCAGGAAGCGGCACGACAGGACCTGGCAAAGCAGGAAGCGGCAAAGCAGGACGCCGCCCGCCTGGAAGTGGCGAAGCAAACCCAGGCGCAGCGTGACAAGGCCGAGCAGGAAGCCAAGCGCGAAGAACGCCTGCGCGCGATCGGCAAGCAACTCAACGAAGAAGCCGCCCAGCGCGATGCGGCCAGTAAAACGCCTTCGCGTTCGCTGCTGCCGGGGTTTAGTAGCCTGCGCCGTGGCTATCTGATGGGCAGGTCTGACGCGAATACGGAAATGGTGGTGTATGCAGAATCCATCGCCAAGAAAATCGAGTCGAACATGGCCTTTGATATGGTGCGGGAGTTGGTGAAGCAGCCGCATACGCAGCCGATTGTGACGATGGCGATTCGGGCGGATGGGTCGGTGGAGAAGGTGACTTTCGTTGTCTCCAGCGGAGTGCCGGCGCTGGATGAGGCGATACGCAAGGTGGTGGCGAGTCAGGCCTTGTATGGCGCGTTTCCGCCGGCATTAGCGCGACAGTATGATGTGGTGGAAATTCGGCGGACGTGGGTGTTTGATGTCGCTATCCGCCTGCAATGAGGGACTAACCTTTTCCCAGCGTGAAAACGGCGACTCTCCAAAGAGCCGCCGTTTCGTTCCAAAGACCTCAAATGCCAGCCAGAACAACTTTGGCGCACTTCTTACTTCGACTTTTCCTTCATTTCACGCCTGGACGGCGCTGAAAATACCTTGCGCAATGATCGCTGTCCGTCGGTTTGATAAGCCACGTCGTTAATTCGCCATCCGTTTGTGCCGCGCGCGACTGTGTAAATGATCAGCGTTTCCTTGTCAGTGACTGGGTCCTTGAATTTCACATCGACAGTATTGGCACGACCGGCGGCGATACTCAGATCGACTATCCTCGGATCCTGTGAAGCGAACAGGATATCGAAATCAAGTTTGCAGAATGCCTGGGTCCGATGTTGGCATGCGGCGTCCTCAGCGATCATCTTTGCCAGGACTGGATCAAAATACTGCGACAGCATGCGAACGGGCTGCTGGGCGAGTCCATTTCCGAACAGATCAGTATCGTTTGATAGCGCCTCCCAAGCGAAGTTCCGGTACATCGTCGCAACTGGGGCAAGCTTGTCGTTTGGAGCGGCAGCACAGGCATTGGTGGTTAACAAAGCTGTAAGGAAGACTGTCAATCCCCACGCATTCTTAGCGGCGGTAGACAACATACACGGCCTCCTCTCGCTCGTATCCCGATGCAGGCCAAAAGCGACGCTGGGTAAAATCGGAAATCCACCTGCGACCGTCGTAAGCTTGAATGTGACCGGATGAATTGCCACCGGGATGCGCAGCGAAAACGACGATGTCTCCTTTAATAGGAACGTATCCATCAAGGTTGGTAAAGGCAACGACGTAAAAGCCGTTACGTTCCAAGGTTGGACCATATTCCCTGGCGTCGACAGGGTGGCCCTTGGTGCTCGCGCCACCTGCTTCCAACGCCTGACGTAACGCACGTGCGCAACGCCCTTGACTGTGCGGTTTTGAATGCTTACGGAGATAAGTAGCAAACTTATCTTTGTCAAAACTCATGGCTTCTCTCCTGAATTCGATTGGCGGGCCTCACACAAGGCCAACAAGCAATTATTCAAGCGCAGAAATTTTTAATATTGACTGAAAGCAAGTGCATCGGCCGATGCGCGGACGATCAGATAAGAAGCCGCCCTGGCACGCTAATCAACGTCGATAAAAACCGAAGTGTCCTCGAGCGGCGCATCGGGCACTTCCATCTCGAGTCGCGGGATCTGTTCATATAGTTGAAGACGGAATTCATCACGGTCGAGCGAGCGATGGCAGCGGCTGTGGCAGTTCGGGCATAGCGCCGCAGCATTGGTGATACGGTCCGAGCCGTGGTTGGAGAGCGGCATGACATGGTGAACCTCGAGATAAGGCAAGCCATCCACCCCGCTAAAAGGTGCTGGCTGCAGGCAGCCTTCGCAACGACCGTCGGCGACTTGCAGCACCCATGCTTTGACCGCCGGATCGCGCACGTACGTCGTACTGGTCACCGTGACCTGCGCAGGAACTCTGGTCCCCAAAGGCGTGAATTTAACTCCGGATTTTCGCAACGATGTAACACGGTCTGCCAATTGAAGTTGGTCGTTGGTCGCCGCATACGGTGCGATGCGGTCTAAGCCGCCTTGCTGCAATAATTCGACTATCCGGGATTTGACCGCCGACCCGACATTCGGACGCATCCCGTAGCCGCGGACCTGGGGCATTTTTAAGTCGTAGAGCACGGAGGAAATGTTGCTCATTCGCTGGCTGATCGAACCGGCAGAACGCCGACGCAAACCGCCTGACTGCAATTCCCTCACCATCGCCGCTTTGCTGACCGGCGTGCCCTCAATTTGCTTCACCAGCATCGCTAGGTAGGCATTGACTGCGATAGACAACTCCGCATCACTCCACAACTGTGATTCAGTGACTTCCAAATTCGACATCGGGGTTCTCAACAAAGGAAACACCGAGTCTATATTTTGTTCAAT
>JAQGNM010000095.1 GCA_028291845.1 Massilia sp.
CGTCATGCCTTTTGGCACCGGCAAGCACAGTTTCAAGTCGGCTATGCAATATTCCGCATAACCGCCGCCCTGCACCAGCGCGCACACCTGGTCGCCCTGTTTAAAATCGCTGCCGGCCAGGTCGCCGCTGACGATTTCTCCGGCAATTTCCAGGCCGGGCAGGTCGGACGCCCCTTTCGGCACCGGATAGTTGCCGGTGCGCTGCAGCACGTCGGGGCGGTTGATGCCGGCGGCGTGCACCTTGATGAGGACCTGGCCGGGGCCGGGCACGGGCATCGGGCGCTCGCACAGTTGCAGGACATCCGGCGCGCCGGGCTGGGTAATTTCAATTGCACGCATGCGTTTTCTCCTTGGTTCGATGTCACGCAGCATACTAGCGTTAAAACAAACCCGCTGTTGACCGCGGTGAAATTTTGCAAAGTTGCCTGAAATGATTTCCAGACGAGCCATCAACTTTAGCTTCTGGCTATTCTTGACCGTGGTCAATGAGGTGGCGGCGGGCGCATCGATATGATGCCCCTACGCCGCCGAACCATCGATAAAAACAGACAGACGGGGACAACTTAGCCGGTCACAATCTGACCGCTTTGTCGGGCATAATCAAATTAGAGACATTTATCGGAGTAGTGCCATGACTAAAGCTTTGGACGGCGTTCGCATTCTCGATTTTACGCATGTGCAGTCGGGCCCGACCTGCACGCAACTGCTGGCGTGGTTCGGCGCCGACGTGATCAAAGTGGAACGGGCAGGCGAGGGCGATGCCACGCGCGGCCAGTTGCGCGACATTCCCGGCGTCGACAGCCTGTATTTCACGATGCTGAACCACAACAAGCGTTCGATCACCCTCGACACCAAGAAGCCGCTGGGCAAGGAAGTGCTGGAGACGCTGATCAAAGACTGCGACGTGCTGGTGGAAAATTTTGCCCCGGGCGCGCTCGACCGCATGGGTTTCAGCTGGGAGCGGATCCAGGAACTCAATCCGAAGATGATTGTTGCTTCCGTTAAAGGTTTTGGTCCGGGACCATACGAACATTGCAAGGTGTACGAAAACGTCGCTCAGTGCGCCGGCGGTTCGGCCGCCACCACGGGATTCGATGATGGTCCGCCGATGGTCACGGGGGCGCAGATCGGCGATAGCGGAAGCGGCCTGCACCTGGCGCTGGGCATCGTCACCGCCCTGTACCAGCGCACCCAGACCGGCCGCGGCCAGAAAGTGCTGACCTCGATGCAGGATGCGGTGTTGAACTTGTGCCGCGTCAAGTTGCGCGACCAGCAGCGCCTCGAGCGCACCGGCGTGATGGAAGAGTATCCGCAATACCCGAACGGCACCTTCGGCGACTCGGTGCCGCGCGCCGGCAACGCCTCCGGCGGCGGCCAGCCGGGCTGGATTTTGAAGTGCAAGGGTTGGGAGACCGACCCCAACGCGTATATTTATTTTGTCGCCCAGGCGCCGGCGTGGGGCGTGATCTGCCGCGTGATCGGCAAGGAAGAGTGGATTTCCCACCCCGACTACGCCACCCCGCGCGCACGCCTGCCGCGCCTGATGGAAATTTTCGCCACCGTCGAAGAGTGGACCAAGACCATGACCAAGTTCCAGGCCATGGACGAGATGAACCAGTTCGACATTCCGTGCGGACCGATCCTGTCGATGAAGGAAATCGCCGAGGAACCGTCCTTGCGCGCCACCGGCACCATCGTCGAAGTCGACCACCCGGAGCGCGGCAAGTATCTGACGGTCGGCAATCCGATCAAGCTGTCGGACAGCCCGACCGAGGTGGAGCGTTCGCCGCTGCTGGGCGAGCACACCGAACAGGTGCTGGCGCAACTTGGTTATACGGGCGAGCAGATTGCGCACTTGCGCAGCGAACACGTGATCTGACGGCAAGAATCAAAAAAGTGTAAAGTAATCAAACAGATAGCGGGTAAAAGTGAGTGACGCCGGGCACGCCAAGGGAATATCTGGGCGGTCCGGTCTTTTATATTGAGGCGAGGCCAATGAGCCGAGTCCGTGCGGCCTTGAAAAAGGTCCTGATACAGGAAACAGTATGAGCCAAATTATCATCCCCATCAAAGTGGAGGGCGCGTCCCGCCTGCGCAAGCGTGAAGCCCCGAAGGGCCGGCGCGTCGATCCCGCCGCGCTGGCCGAAGTGCAAGCCTTGTTGGGCAACAGCTCGCGCGGCGCCGACATGCTGATCGAGCACCTGCACAAGATCCAGGACGCCTATAACTGCCTGTCGTCGCCGCACCTGGCGGCGCTGGCCGCCGAGATGAAACTGGCGCAGACGGAAGTCTACGAAGTCGCGTCGTTCTATCACCACTTCGATATCGTCAAGGAAGGCGGCACTGTGCCCGCCGCGCTGACGGTGCGCGTGTGCGACGGCCTGTCCTGCGAGATGGCCGGCGCCAAGGACATCCTGGCAAAACTGCCGGGTATCCTCGGCCAGGAAGTGCGCGTCATCGCCGCCCCTTGCATCGGCCGCTGCGAACAGGCGCCGGCGGCGGTGGTCGGGCAAAATCCCGTGCCCCATGCGACCGTCGAACAGATCGTCGCCAAGGTCGAAGCGAAGCAGTCGCGCCATGTGCCCGACGCCTATATCGACTACGACGCCTATAAAGCCGACGGCGGCTATGCGCTGGTAAAAGAGTGCATCGGCGGCACCCGCGACATCGAATCGGTCATCAAGACCATGGAAGACTCGGGCCTGCGCGGCCTGGGCGGCGCAGGTTTTCCGGCCGGGCGCAAGTGGCGCATCGTCGGCAAGGAAGCCGGCCCGCGCCTGATGGCGATCAACATCGACGAAGGCGAGCCGGGCACGTTCAAGGACCGTACCTATCTCGAACGCGATCCGCACCGCTTCATCGAAGGCGCGCTGATCGCCGCCTGGGCGGTCGGCATCGAAACGATTTATATCTATTTGCGCGACGAGTACCACGGCTGCCGTGAAATTCTCGAACGCGAACTCGACAAGCTGCGCCTCGATCCGCCGATCGGCAACATGCCCGAACTGATCCTGCGCCGCGGCGCCGGCGCCTACATCTGCGGCGAAGAGTCGGCCATGATCGAATCGATCGAAGGCAAGCGCGGCATGCCGCGCCTGCGTCCGCCTTACGTGGCGCAGGTCGGCCTGTTCGGCCGTCCGACCCTGGAACACAACTTCGAGACGCTGCACTGGGTGCGCGACATCCTGGTCAACGGCGGAGAATGGTTCGCCGGCCATGGCCGCAACGGCCGTAAAGGCTTGCGTTCGTTCTCGGTCTCCGGACGCGTCAAAGAGCCGGGCGTCAAACTGGCGCCGGCCGGCATCACCATCAAGGAACTGATCGACGAGTACTGCGGCGGCATGCTGGAAGGGCAAACCCTGTACGCTTACCTGCCGGGCGGCGCCTCGGGCGGCATCCTGCCGGCGTCGCTCGGCGACATTCCGCTCGACTTCGACACCCTGCAACCGTATGGCTGCTTCATCGGCTCGGCCTCGGTCATCGTGTTGTCGAATCTGGACACCGCCACCGACGCCGCCCGTAACATGATGGCGTTTTTCAAACATGAATCGTGCGGCCAGTGCACGCCATGCCGGGTCGGCACGGCGAAAACCCTGGGGCTGATCGAAAAGCCGCAGTGGGATCTGCCGATGCTGGCCGACCTGTCGCAAGTGATGCGCGACGCGTCGATTTGCGGCCTGGGCCAGGCGGCGCCGAACCCGGTAGACTGCGTCATCAAATACTTTCCGCAAGAGTTGGGGTAATCCATATGAATGCCATCACCCGTAGTGAATTTACCCAGATCGACGTCCCCACCGTGACGTTCGAGCTGAACGGCCGCAGCGTGTCCGGCCGCGCCAGCGAAACCCTGATCGAAATCGCCGACCGCGAAGGCATCGAGATCCCGCGCCTGTGCTACAAGCCGGGCCTGGACGCGGTCGGCAACTGCCGTTCGTGCATGGTCGAGATCAATGGCGAGCGCGTGCTGGCGCCGTCGTGCTGCCGCTATCCGACCGAGGGCATGAAGGTCACCACCGACAGCGAGCGCGCCGTCGCCGCCCAGAAAATGGTGATCGAGCTGCTGCTGTCGGACATGCCGGAAACCGAATACACCCGCAACAATGAAGTCGACCAGTGGGCCGCCAAACTCGAAGTGGGCCGTCCCCGTTTCGAAGCACGCGCGCGCGTGCAGGCCGATCTGTCGCACCCGGCGATCGCCGTCAACCTCGCTGCCTGCATCCAGTGCACCCGCTGCGTGCGCGCCTGCCGCGACGAGCAGATGAACGATGTGATCGGCCTGTCGCTGCGCGGCGAAGAGACCAAGATCGTGTTCGACATGGATGACCCGATGGGCAATTCCACCTGCGTCACCTGCGGCGAATGCGTGCAGGCTTGCCCGACCGGCGCCCTGATGCCGGCGCGCGAGGTGGCCTTGACCGTACCCGACAAGCAGGTCGAGTCGCTGTGCCCGTTCTGCGGCGTCGGCTGCCAGCTGACCTACAACGTCAAGGACAACAAGATTCTCTACGTCGAGGGCCGCGACGGTCCCGCCAACCAGGGCCGCCTGTGCGTCAAGGGCCGCTATGGTTTCGACTACGCGCACCACCCGCACCGCCTGACCGTGCCGCTGATCCGTCGCGCCGATGCACCGAAGCGCGGCGACGTCGAGATGGACCCGAGCCGGGTGATGGAGTTCTTCCGCGAAGCGAGCTGGGAAGAGGCGCTGGAATTTGCCGGCGGTACGCTGGCCAAGATCCGCGACACCTACGGCAAGCGCTCGCTGGCCGGCTTCGGCTCGGCCAAGGGCTCGAACGAAGAGGCCTACCTGTTCCAGAAGCTGGTACGCACCGGTTTCGGTTCGAACAACGTCGACCACTGTACCCGCCTGTGCCACGCCTCGTCGGTGGTGGCGCTGCTCGAAGGGATCGGCTCGGGCGCGGTGTCCAACCCGGTGATGGACGTGGTCAAGGCCGAGGTGATCGTCATCATCGGCGCCAACCCGACCGTCAACCACCCGGTGGCCGCCACCTGGATCAAGAATGCGGTCGCCAACGGCAGCAAACTGATCGTGATGGATCCACGCCGTTCGGAACTGGCGCGCATCTCGCACCGCTTCCTGCAGTTCAAGCCGGATACCGACGTCGCCATGCTCAACGCCATGATGCACGTGATCGTCCATGAAAACCTGGTCGACCAGGAATTCATCGACAGCCGCACCATCGGTTACGACGAGCTGAAAAAGAACGTCGAAGGCTACAGCCCGGAATTGATGGCGCCGATCTGCGGCATCGATGCGGAAACCCTGCGCTACACGGCGCGCCTGTACGCGACCTCGAAGGCATCGATCATCCTGTGGGGCATGGGCGTGTCGCAACACGTGCACGGCACCGACAATGCCCGCTGCCTGATCGCGCTGGCCTTGATGACCGGCCAGATCGGCCGCGAAGGCACCGGCCTGCATCCGCTGCGCGGCCAGAACAACGTGCAGGGCGCGTCCGACGCCGGCCTGATTCCGATGATGTATCCGGATTATCAGCACGTCACCGATCCGAAGGTGCAAGCCACTTTCGAGAAGGCCTGGGGCCTGGCGCCCGACACGCTCGACAAGAAGCCCGGCCTGACGGTGGTTGAAGTCATGCACGCGATCAAGCACGGCGACATCCGCGGCATGTACGTGATGGGCGAGAATCCGGCGATGTCGGATCCGGACGCCAACCACGCGCGCGACGCTTTGGCCGCGCTCGATCACCTGGTTGTGCAGGACATCTTCCTGACCGA
>JAQGNM010000107.1 GCA_028291845.1 Massilia sp.
CCGTCCCGTCGGCGGCTCCGAAGCCTGTCAGTGCGGTGGCGCGAGCCGCCGCGCGCAGGTGAGCGTAGTCATGCGGACTGCGCAAAACCGCGAGCACCCGTTCGGCCAGCGCCGCATGATCGAAAAAATCGCACAGCAGGCCGTTCGCGCCCTCCTGCACCGCCTCGCGCACCGGCGCCGTGTCCGAGCCGACCAGCAGGCAGCCGCAGGCCATTGCCTCGAGCATCGACCAGGACAGCACGAAGGGATAGGTCAGATAGACGTGCACGGCCGACACCTGCAGCAGGCGGCGGTAATCGGCGAACGGCAAGGTGCCGGTGAAATGCACTCGTGCGGAATCGATCGGCACTTCGCGCAGCATGCGGGCTTTCCAGTCGGCGGCGTCGTGCGGGGCCCTGCCGTAACTGACGCCGTTGCCGCCGGCGATGACCACCTGGCAGTCGGGATGGCCGGCCAGGAGGGCTGGCAAAGCGCGCATAAAAGTATGGAATCCGCGATAGGGTTCCAGGTGGCGAGCGACATAGGTCACCACCGGCTGGCCGGCGCGCAGCACCACCCCGCCCGGCAGCTCGAACGTGGCGTCGGCATCGGGATGCATGGCTGCCGTGTCGACCCCCTCGTGGATCACGCGGATGCGCGGGTGATAAGCTGCCGGATGCAGCGCTTTCTGCCAGCGGGTTGGGGCAATCGCGGCGTCGCACAGGTCGAGCGCCATCTGCAAGGGCGCGTTGCGGCTGCGGGCACGGGCGCGGTCGTCAAGGGTGGCGGGAAACTCGGGGTCGAAGCCGACATCGGCGCCGCTGCCGTGATAGAAAAACTCGCAGAAATGAATCAATCGCGCATGAGGAAACACCTCTTTGACAAACAGCGTCTCACCCCAGCCAGGATGAGCGACGATCACGTCCGGCTGCTCGCCGTCGGCGCGCAGCGCCAGCAACAGACGCAGCACGGCTTGTCCGTGCAGCACGGCGTGCTCGTAAGCGCGCACGTAGTGGTGAGTATCCTTGCTGGCGGCGCGGTGCAGGCGGTAGCTCGCGAGCCGCACGCCGGGCAAGCCGGGACAGCCATGCTTGCCGATGGCGCTGACTGCGAACCCGGGATCGTCGCGCAGCGCCAGCGCAAGGCGGCGAAACTGGCCGGGAAAATTCTGGTGCACGAACAGCACCTTCACGGGGGTGCCCCGCCCTTGCGGCGCGATCGGGGTATTCATCGCTCGTGCCCCGCTTCGGCCAGGGTCTTGCGCACCGGCGAGAGCAGATACTCCAGCACTGTCTGGTGGCCCTGGTTGATCTCGACCACCACCTGCATGCCCGCGCTCAGATGCAGCGAACGGCCCTGCCCGTCGCGTAGATCCTGGCGGTCCAGCGCAATGCGCGCCTTGTAGGACGGCGTCACCGGCGCGGCATTGCCGGCGCGGTTCGGTTCACTGGCGTCGGCGCTCAGGTGCAGCACCTTGCCGGTCAGGGTGCCGTAGCGCTGAAACGGATAGGCGGCCAGCTTGATGCGGGCGGCCTGCCCCACAGTGACAAAGCCGACGTCGGCGTTCTGCACGTCGACGTCCGCGTACAGCAGTTCGCCCTGCGGCACCAGGGTGACCACCACGCTGCCCGGCTGCACTACTGCGCCGACAGTGGTGGTGGCCAGATCCTTGACCTCGCCGGCCTGTGGCGCGCGCAACGCCAGTTGGCCCTGGCGATACACGCTCTTTTGCAGATTCGGCCGCAACTGGGCGATGCGCGCGCGCGTGTCGGCCAGCTCTTTTTCGAGGGCGTTGCGGTCGGCGCTGTCGATCTGGCTGATTTTCTGCCGCTGCGCCGCGACGGCGGCATCGAGCGCGGCAACGGCCGAGCGCTGGGCGTCCAGATCTTTTTGCTTTTCGACGGCCTCGCGCTGCTTGTCGACCCCTTGCAGGACCGGCGCATAACCCTGCCGCGCCAGCTCGGTAAAGTTGCGCGCCGCTTCCTGATAGGTCGGCAGCGTTTGCTCGAGCTTGCGGCGCGTTTCGATGGCGGCGCTGCGTTCATGGCCCACCTTATCGAACAGCGCGCGTTCCTGGCCGAGGGTGTCGGCCATGGCACGGCGGTGCGCCGCCAGGGCCTGCACATCTTGCGCGAACAGTGTCGGCGAATCGCCCGCGCGACGCCCCATCTCCGCGCCGCTCAGGGCCGCCAGCAGGCGCCGCTCGCTCATCTCCGCCTTTGCAAGATCGATGCCGACGCCGCTTTGCTCGGCGTCGGCCACCGTCGAGTCCAGCCGCGCCAGCACCTGGCCGGCCGCCACCCGGTCGCCCTCGCGCACCAGCAGTTCGCGTACCACGCCCGCTTCGGCCGGCTGCACCACCTTGACCAGGGTCTGCGGCACCAGCCTGCCATCGGCGCTGGCAATGATGTCAATTTCGCCCACCGCGGCCCAAGCGCCCAAAGCCAGCGTCAGCACGCACACGCAAAGCAATACGATGCGGCTGGCACGCCGCGGCGCCTCGTCGCGGAGCAGGCCAAGCGGATCGTGCCAGGACGATGGCGCCGCGCCCGTTCCCGCCAGGTCGCCAATATCGCTCATATCGCTCATATCGCTCCTGCCATGGGTGCAGCGGCGGCCGCGCCGCGCTCTGCCGGCACCAGTTTGCGGGCGCCGGCCGCACCCAGCTGGTAGACGGCGTCGAGCTGCAGGCCGCGCGGCAACGCGTGGGTGATGAACAACATGGTGACTCGCCCCTTGAGACTGTTGATGGTGCGCGCAAACTGTTCGGCAGTGGCGCTGTCGAGCGCGCTGGTAGCTTCGTCGAAGATAAGGATAGCCGGCCGCTTTAGCAGGGCGCGCGCGATCGCGATGCGCTGTTTCTGGCCGCCGGAGAGGCCCGCGCCGCGTTCGCCGATAGCGCTCTGATAGCCCTGCGGCATGGCTTCGATGACGTCATGAATTTCCGCCATGCGGCAGGCGGCGACGATCTGCTCGAAGCTGGCGCCGGGGCTCGCCATCTGCAAATTATCGTAAATACTGCCGGAAAACAGGACGGTTTCCTGCGGCACCACGCCGAAAAAACTGCGCAGTTCGTTGGCGGAAAAGTGCTGGATGTCGACGCCGTCGACCAGGATCCGCCCTTCGTGCGGCTGATAAAACCCTTGCAGCAGCTTGGCCAGCGTGCTCTTGCCGCAGCCCGACGGGCCCATGATCGCCACTGTCGAGCCTGGCTCCACCGCTAGCGATAACTCGCTGTAGACGAGCGGCAGCTGGGGACCATACTTGAAGCCGACACCTTCGATGGCGACCCGCCCGGCGCGTTCCATCGCGCGCGAGGGCATGGTCGAATACGGCTCTTCCGGCACGTTCATCAAGTCGCCGAGGCGCGCGACGGCCAGCCGCGCCTGTTGAAACTGCTGCCACAGGCCGACCAGGCGCAGCATCGGTTGCGATAAACGGCCAGAAAACATCTGGAAGGCCACCAGCATACCGATGGTAAACGTGCTGTCATGCATGACCGTCCAGGCGCCGATGCCCAGCACCAGCAAGCCCATTAATTGTTCAAGCAGATTGGCGGCCGTATTATAGGTATTGCCCAACTGCCGGCTGTCGAAATTGGCCTGCAAATAATTGGCCAGATAGCCGCCGTAACGTGCGTCGAGCTGCGGTTCGAGCTGCAGCGATTTGACCGTTTCCAGCCCGCCGATATATTCGGTCAAGAACGCCTGATTACGCGCTCCCAATAAAAACTGCTGCTGCAATTTCGATTGAAACAGTGGTGCCACCAGGGCGCTGAGACCGACAATTAGCGCCAGAATGGCCAGCACGATCAGAGTCAGCGTCATGCTGTAATAAAACATGATCGCCACAAAGACGAACAGAAACGGCAAATCGAGAATCAGGGTCACCGCGGCGCTCGACACAAATTCGCGAATGGTTTCCACGCCATGCAGGCGGGCGGCGATCACGCCGGTCGGGCGATGCTGAAAATACATCGGCGGCAACTTGAACAGCCGCGCCACCACGGCCGCGCCCAGCGCCGCATCGACACGATTGCCGGTATGCAGAACGAGATATTGGCGCAACCAGGACAGGGCCGACGAAAACACCATTAATACCGCCATGCCGACTACAATCACGATCAGGGTGCTTTGCGTGTGATGCACCACTACCTTGTCGATAATGGTCTGGGTGAACAAGGGAGTCGCCAGGGCGATCAGCTGGATTACCAGCGAGGCCAGCAAAATCTCGTGCCAGAGCTTGCGGTACTTTTGCAATTCCACGTAAAACCAATGGAAACCAAAGCGTCGATGGTGCTCTGCGCTGACACCGTCGGTATCTTCCGCAGACATATCCGGCGTCACCCGCAGCACGCTGCCCCGGTAACGGACTTCGAACTGCGCCAGCGGTATTGCGGCCGGCATGGCCAGACCTGGTTCGAGCAGGAGCACCTGCTGCGCGTCGGCCTGCAAGAGGACGGCCAGCGTCGCAGGGCCGCCGTCGCCGTCGAGTTGCACGATCAAGGGAAAGATTTCGCGCTCGATCGCGCCCGGCTTACGGCGTACCGTGCGCACTACCAGGCCGAACGAGCTGGCCGCCGCGGCAATGCTGCGGCCTGTGTGCGGCAAGGGAAATTGTTGCTCGATCAGAGCATCCGAGAACGGGCGGCGATGGACGCCACAGATTATTTTCAGCGCCCAGTACAAATCGGTGTTGCGAAGAGTCTCTTCAATCATATATGCGGCAAGAACATTAACGTTGCAATTTGGAACTTAATGAACGCCGAATATATAGGAATATTTTCGCTCAAAACTATTCAATTGTCACAGTCGCGAAATTTTCGACCGAATAAACGCGATCGTCTGCTGAGTGTTGTAGAAACGAATTAAATATTCTGCAAGCAATCGATTGTATTTTGGCCGACCCAAAGGCCAGCGCGCCCAGGGGAATTTATCGATCCACTACTTGCGCGGGGTATTTCCCGAGCGCCAAGCAATTGGCATGCGCGCAAAGCCAAGGTTTCCAGTAGCGAATCGGCAATCTAGACCTCGAGAATCGAGAGTTCAACGCTCCGGGCGTGGGAATGAACCAGCGCTACACCTCATCGGCAGTGCTGCCTGACCGCGCTGCAAACCATCTCAAGCTCCCCTTTTTGCGCGTTGCCGTCATTGGACAGCCGGCAAGGCAGGATGTGTATTGCACCTGGGCGCGCTTGCGTGAAATCGACGAGGCTGGCGTCCTCCTGGTCCGCCCCGACGGCTTCATCGCATGGCGGCATCACAAAGGTGTCGACAGCCCGGACGCCGCACGGCGACTGCTGGCAGGCGCGTTGGCCGAGTTGCAGCTACACGCCTGAGTTCGGCAGCGGTCGGTGCATTCATGGCATGAATTGCAACATCGCGTTCGCGCCCGGCGCCTCAGACCGCGCCGCGGCGCTGCTCGCCGTTCACCAGCCGCAGCAGGCCCAGCGGATTAGCGCCTTGCAGCGCCGGCGGCAGCAACTCGTCCGGATAGTTCTGGTAGCAGACCGGACGCAGGAAACGGTCGATCGCCAGCGTGCCGACCGAGGTGCCGCGCGCGTCCGACGTGGCCGGATACGGCCCGCCATGCACCATTGCTTCACACACTTCGACACCGGTCGGCGTGCCGTTGACCAGCAAGCGCCCGGCTTTTTGCTCCAGGCATTCGATCAGGTCGCGGTGGGCACGCAAATCGGCCGGTTCGGCCATCAAGGTCGCAGTCAGCTGGCCGCCCATCTCCCGGGCGTACTGCAACAGCGCGTCGCGGCTGTCGAGCTCGACAACCACGGTGGCGGCGCCGAACACTTCTTCCTCCAGCGGCGCGCCGGCGGCAAACAGCAGGCTTTGCTCAGCCTTGAACAAATGCGGCCTGGCCCTGGCTTGATCGGCGCCGCCCGCCACCAGCGCTGCCACGCCGCCCAGCGTGCCGAGGCGCTCGACGCCGCCGTAATAGTTGGACAGCATGCCGGCATTGAGCATGGTCTGCGCCGGCTGCGCCGCCAGGGCCTTTTGCAGGCATTCGATGAAGTGGCTCAGTGACGCCGAACGCACCCCCAGCAGCAGGCCGGGATTGGTGCATAGCTGGCCGGCGCCCATCGTCACCGAGGCAGCCAGATCGTTGGCGATGGCTTCGCCGCGGCCTTGCAGGGCTTGCGGCAGCAGGATGATCGGATTGACGCTCGACATCTCGGCGAACACGGGAATCGGTTCGGCGCGCGCCGCCGCCAGATCGCACAGCGCCCGCCCTCCCCGCAAGGAACCGGTGAAGCCGACTGCCTTGATCTGCGGCGCCTGCACCAGTCGTGCGCCGACATTGCCGCCGTAAATCATGTTGAATACGCCTGCCGGCATCGCGCAGCGCCGCACCGCGCGCTGCACCGCGTCGGCAACGCGTTCGGAGGTGATCAGATGGCCGGCATGGGCTTTGACGACGACCGGACAACCGGCCGCCAGCGCCGCCGCGGTATCGCCGCCGGCCACCGAAAAGGCCAAGGGGAAATTGCTGGCGCCGAAAATCGCCACCGGGCCGATGCCGATCTTGCACTGGCGCACATCCGGGCGTGGCGGCTGGCGCTCGGGCAAGGCGGTATCGATGCGCGCGCCAAGGAAATCGCCGCGCCGCAGCACCCTGGCGAACAGCCTCATCTGGTTACTGGTGCGCGTGCGTTCACCTTGCAGGCGCGCGGCCGGCAGCCCGGTTTCGCGCATCACCTCGCCAATGAAGTCGTCGCCCAGCGCATCGAGTTCCTCGGCGATTGTCTCGAGGAATGCGGCACGCTGTTCCGGCAGCAGTTGCCGGTAGGCCGGATAAGCGGCGGCGGCCGCCGCCGCGGCGGCGTCGACTTCGGCGTCGCTTGCCTCGTGAAACGCCACCGGGTGCGTTTCCCCCGATGCCGCGGCGACGCTGCGAAAGCTCGCCGTGCCCTGGGCGCTGCGGGCGCCGCCGATGTACTGGTGTCCGAGAATGTCGGTTGTCACTGTATTTGTCACTGTACTGGTCCTTTCGATCATTGAACGGGCGCTGTCAGATAATCGCCAGCGGATGCGCTGGCAGCGGCCGGAATCTGCCCGGCATCATGACCCGGCACAGCGCCTCGGCAAAAAAGAAATCGCCGAACATGGTGGCGCCGTCGACGCCTTCGTTGTGCGGTTTCGAGTAGCAGGAATTCTTCAACAGGCCGCGCTGCGACGGCTCGCTGGCAAATTCGGTGCGGCAAAGCGCCTCGAGCATCGCCAGGCCATGCGTGCGCCACCTGGTTCCGGCGGCGGGATCCGGATGCACACGCCCCAGTTCGAGCAGGGCCGACGACACCACCGCCGCCGCCGCCGTGTCCTTGATGTCGGCATCGGCGCCGGTCGCATCGAAGTCCCATGGCGGCACCTGGCGGCCCTCCAGGCGTTTCAGGTAATACGTCGCCAGCCGCTCGGCCAGGTCGAGGTATTCGCGCTTGCCGGTTTCGCGCGCCGTATTCACATAGCCATAAATGGCCCAGCCCTGGCCGCGGCTCCAGGCCGATTCATCGAACGCGCCCTGGAAGGTATAGCCACGCTTTCTCTCGCCGCTGACGGTGTCGTACTCGACCGCATGGTAGGTCGAATCGTCGCTGCGGATGAAGGCTTTGGCGCTGATGTCGGCGTGCGCCTGGGCGGCCAGCCGATAGCTGGCGTCGCCGCTGTAGTTGGCGGCCCAGTACAACAGCGACAGGTTGGCCATGGTATCGATCGCCGAACTGCAACGGCCACGCGGATCGTTCATCGGTCCCCACGACGCCAGGTAGGCGCCGGCGCGCGTGGTCACCAGGCGGGCGCGCAGTTTGCCGGCCGCCTCCAGCGCGATGCCGGCGTACCATGCATCGCCGGTGATGTCGAAGCCGGGAATTGCGCTGCTGTCGAAGATGAAGCCGATATCGTGGGTATTCGGGTCTTCCGCGCGCTGCGCCACCAGCCGCATGCGCTCGCGCGCCCACAGCAGGAACCTCGACTCCCCGGTGTGCTGGTACGATGCCAGCAGCAAACCGACCCAGAACCCGCACAGCCAGTTACCGTGGCTCCAGGCGTCGCCAGTGTAGCCCGCGGACAGTGAAGCCGGCTGGCGAACCCATGCGCCGTCGGGCCTGGTCACGTGGGGGAATTCAACGCCCAGGGTGGGCTCGTCCTGCGCCACCTTGCGGGCCATCTCGTCGAGCGTACTGGAAAAAAGGGCCCGTTGCGCCGGCGTGATTTCAATCGGGTTGTTCAAGTCATTTGGCATCGCATCTCCTGGTTTTGTCCCGGTGCTGGTGCAACACCGCAGACAAAATTTTACGAGTCAGGGGACGCCGGTGGTTAGGACGAAAACCAGCTTGACTTGGACTTTCTTGCAGCGCGACAGGGATCAGAGCGACAGGGATCAGAGCTTCAGGTTGACGAGGCTCTGGCGAAACTCGATCGGCGAACGGCCGGTGTGTTTCTTGAAGCAGCGGCTGAAGTAAGCGGGGTCGCCGAATCCCAGCTCGTCGGCCACCTCCGCCACGCTCACTTCCGAGTGCAGCAGCATGCGCTTCGCTTCGAGCATGATGCGTTCCCTGATCAGTTGCGACGCGGTCTGGCCGGTGGCCTGGCGGGTCGCTTCATTGAGCGCGCGTTCGGTGACCTTCAGCAGGCGCGCGTACGCGGCCGTTTCGTCGAGCGAGGCAAAATTTTTCTCCAGCAGCGTCTTGAAGCGGCGCGCCAGCAGCAGGCTGCGCGACGACGCCCCGGTGTCGGCAGCCGGTTCGGCCATGCGCGACGCCTTCAGCAGGAAAATCCGCAGGTACGACCAGATCACGTCTTCGTATCCCCTCTGCTCGGCGATGTATTCCTCGCTGATCGCTTCAAGAATGGGGAACAAGACGTGGGCCTGGTCGCCATCCATGTAGAGGGCGTTGCTGATGCTTTCGAAATCGTACACCGGCACCTCGGTGAGCGAATTCCTGCTCTGCACCTTGAAGGCGAAGAATTCGGCACTGAAATTGATGGTGAACCCGGCCGCATCGTCGGACAGCACGAAATCGTGGATCTGGCCCGGGCCCATGAAGAACAAGGTATTCGGCTTGACCTCGTAGCGCACCGAATCGATGATGTGATGGCCGCTGCCGTGCGCCACCCAGACGATATGGTAGAAGTCGTGCCGGTGCGGATAGGGCAAGGTCGACTTCAGGTTTTCCAGCGGCGCAAAATGAAAATCGATCGACTTGACTTTGGAGCCATAGTCGAAGTTCGCGATCTGTATGACCGGCAAGTGACAGCACGACATGGTAGGCATTGCGGTAGTCTCCATCCGGCAACTGCGTGGTCCGCGCACAGTCCGCGGAGTCGCAGTTTGCACATCTGATTTGCATGGCCGCGCGCCTGGCGGCTGATCGAATCCACTCCTAGAATAGCAGAAACGTCAACGTTCACTCAGCAAGCCACGCGCCGCCAGGTTCGCCATCAGCGCACGCACGCCGAATACCCAGGGTTTGACTTTGTCGGAGGTGTTGACGCGATTGCGCAGCGCCCCCAATTTGCTGCTGCTGATCGTGACGATATCGCCGGCGTGATGGGTAAAGCCGGCGCCGGGATGATCGCGATCCTGGGTCGGCGAGAACAGCGTGCCGAGAAATAGCATGAAGCCGTCCGGGTATTGATGCGTTGCGCCGAGGGTCTGGCCGGCCAGATCGACCGGGTCGCGGCTGATGCGGCGCATCGAACTGGTGCCGTGCAGGACGAAGCCGTCCTTGCCCTCGACCAGCAACTGCACCTCCTGCGTGCGCACGTCGTCGAGCGAAAAACCGGCATCGAACAGGCGGATGAACGGACCGATCGCGCAGGACGCGTTGTTATCCTTGGCCTTGCTCAGCAATAAGGCACTGCGTCCTTCGAAATCGCGCAGGTTGACGTCATTGCCCAGCGTCGCGCCGAGTATTTGGCCGCGGCTGTTGACAGCGAGGACCACTTCCGGCTCGGGGTTGTTCCAGGCGGAATCGGGGTGCAGGCCGATCTCGGCGCCAGTGCCGATCGCCGACAGCAGCGGGGCTTTGGTGAATACCTCGGCATCCGGTCCGATCCCGACCTCCAGGTACTGCGACCACATGCCCTGCTCGATCAGCAAGGCCTTCAGTTGCGCCGCTTCAGGCGATCCCGGAACGACCGCCGCCAGGTTGTCGCCCATGACCGCCTGCACGCGCGCGCGCACCGCTTGTGCACGACCGGCATCGCCACCGGTTTGTTCCTCGATCACGCGTTCGAGCATGCTGTCGACGAACGTCACGCCGGCCGCCTTGATCACCTGCAGGTCGCACGGCGCCAGCAGATAGGGCTGGTTCTGATCGGGCATGGCGGCCGCGGTATTGCGCGCGATGTCCTCGAAGCTGCCGATGCGCTGGCCGATGGCAGCGCGCACCAGCGCCGCCGCATCGTCGTGCTCGAGCAATGCGCTGACGGTCGAGGCGAGCCGGCTCACATCGAAAACGCCGTCGTGGCGGATAACCACCACGGCCGGGCCCGCATGGCGTCCCGGCAGCCAGGCACGGCCAATCAATGTACCGGCAAAACCGTCGGCGGGAAGGATATCGGGAATATCGGAAATAGCGGCTTGCGGCGTGTCTGACATGGGATGGTTCCAGGTTGGTTGATGAGTGCGGACGCGCGCGTCCCGTTGGATCAGGCGAAGCGCAGTTCCTTGAGCGCCGACAGGCCGCTCAGTACCGCCTCGCCGGTCTGCTTGCGCACCATGGTGTCCATGATGAGGATGCGTTTTGCGTCTTTCTTGCCGACCACCGTCACTTCGACGGTAATGGTGTCGTCGACGAATACCGGCCCCAGGAAGCGCAGTTCCTGGCCGACGTAGGCAAAGCCGGGACCGGTCAGCGCGGTATGCGCCGTCGATACGACGGCAGCGGTCAGGAGCCCGTGCGCGACGCGCTGGCCGAACGGCGAGTGCGCGGCGAATTCCTGTTCCATGTGCAGCGGATTGAGATCGCCCGACAGCCGGCCGAACGCGTCGATCTCGGCCGCGGTCATCTTGCGTGTCGTAACTTGTTTGCGGCCGATGGCGATATCGTCGAAGCCGAGCAGGTCGTTCCATCGGACCACGGTGGCGCTCATGCTTGCCCCCCTTCCGGCAGCGCGATGCGCTGGCTCACCAGGGTCTCGATGGCGTCGCTGCTGTAGCCAAGTTCGGCCAGCACCTCGCGTGTATGCTGGCCCTGCTGCGGTGGCGCGCGGTGCAGCGCCGGCGCCTTGCCGTCGTAGCGCACCGGATGCGCCAGCAGGCGCACACTGCCCGCCTGGGGGTGCTCGACCGTCATCACGATGTCGTTGTGCTTGACTTGCGGATCGGCCTCGACCTGCTCGTAATCGTTGACCGGCGCATACCAGATATCGTGCACATCAAAGGCTGCCATCCACGCCGCCGTGGTACGCGTGGCGAGCGCCTCATGCACGATCCGGTTGATCTGGTCGCGCTTATTAACCGGATCCTTGGGATCGGAAAAGTCGGCCAGTTGCGGCCGCTCGAGCGCCGCGGCAAGCTTGGCGGTCGTCGTCAGCGAGATCGCGATCCAGCCGTCCTGCGTGCGGTACACCCCGTATGGCGCCGGATGGAAGCGGCTGCCGATCGGCGGCTCGGTACGGTCCCACAGCGGCCCCTTGTTCAGGTAATAGGTAAATGGCTCGATCTGCAGGTCGATGGCCGCATTGAGCAAATTGCTTTCGACCAGGGTACCTTTGCCGGTGCGCTCGCGCGCCTGCAGCGCGGCGACCACGCCGAACGCGGCCAGCGCGGCGGCATGCTGGTCGACGATGGCCGACCCCACCGGCGTCGGCGGCGAATCGGCCGAGCCCGACAGCATCGTCATGCCGCTCATCGCCTGCAGCAGCAGGTCTTGCCCAGGACGCTTCAGGTATGGACCGGAAGAACCGTAGCCCGTGCACGAGCAATACACCAGGCGCGGATTGACCGCCTTCACATCTTCGTAGCCGAAGCCCATGCGGCCAAGCACGCCGGGGCGATAGTTTTCGATCAGGACGTCGGCTTCGCGCACCAGCCGCCAGACGACCTCCTTGGCCTTGTCGTCGCGCAGATCGAGCGAAATGCTGCGCTGGTTGCGGTTGCCGAGCATGAAAAATACGCTGACGCCTTCGATAAACGCATCGAAGCCGGACCAGCTGCGCTCGAAAGCGCCGCCGGGCGGCTCGATCTTGATGACGTCGGCGCCGACGTCGGCCAGCATCTGCACGGCCGCCGGACCTTGCAGGAAGTGCGTGAAGCTGATTACCTTTATGCCCTTGAGCATGTGACCTCCGAGAAATATAGTCGATAGTGCGAGTCGATAGTGCGAGTCGATCGTGCGTGCCGGCCCTCAGGCCAGCAATTCGCGCGAAATGATCATGCGCTGGATCTCCGAAGTGCCTTCGACGATTTCCAGCACCTTGGCGTCGCCGAATGCACGCGCCACCGCGTACTC
>JAQGNM010000150.1 GCA_028291845.1 Massilia sp.
GTCCCCCTGCTGCTGAGGATCCGGGCGGCTATTAGTAGGGGGACTGGCACCGGAGGGTGCCTGTCCCATGCATGCAAATCACACGGGCGGTCGGGCCGATCGTGCTTAACTGAACGGCATTACCGGCGGAGCCGGATCATTTTTGTTACGTAAGCCCGATTCAGATCTGAGTTCGCCTCGGGGAAGGGCGCTGCGGCTGGTTGGCTTTGACGGCGACGGGTGCTCGGCTTGGCAACGTGGCGCTGGGGCAACAGTGCCGAGTGGAAATGCTCGTCGCGTTGGCGGGGCGCATTTACAATCAAGCGCTTCTGTTCAGCTGAGGTTTTTCAATGATCCGTACTGTTTTATGTCTTGGCGCCGCTGCTGCGCTGCTGGTTTCTGTTTCCGCGCATGCGCAACTGGGTGTGACGGCCGACCTTGGCACCACCGGTGTCGGCGGCCACTTGGTGGTGCCGATGGGAGGGAAGTTCAATGCGCGCTTCGGTGCCGGCTATCTCAGCCACAGCTTCGACGGCAGCGCCAGCACGATCGACTACAACATCGACGGCAAGCTGCGCATGGTCGATGCATTGCTGGACTGGTTTCCGGCAGCGGGCAGCGGCTTTCGCCTGAGCGCCGGGGTCGTCTACGACGGCAACAAGTTCGATTTTGTCGGCACGCCCTCGGCCGGCCGCTACCGGATCAACGGCGTGAACTATTCGGCGCTCGACGTCGGCGTTTTGAAGGGCTCGCTCGACTACAGCAAACTTGCCCCTTACCTCGGCATCGGCTACGGCAACGCGCCCGCCGCCAGCGCCGGCTGGGGCTTTGCCGCCGACCTCGGCGCCTACTACCAGGGCAAGGGCGATGCGCGGCTGAACAGCGTCGGCTGCACCGCCAACGCTCTTGTTTGCCAGGCGATCGCGCGCGATGTCGCTGTCGAGCAAAGCCGCTTTGCGGATCAGGTCAGTGATGTGCCGAAGCTTTACCCTGTACTTCGTGCGTCCTTGTCATACAAATTCTAGACAATCACCCAAAAGTACAAACCTACTTTTGGGTGGACTGATTTGAGAAGCGAAGGGACAAGCGGCTTACCAGCGCAAAGCCAGTCAGGTAAAAATTGACCGGCGGAGCCGGATCATTTTTGGGACGCAACCCCGATGCAGAGCTGCGTTCGCCTCGGGGAAGGGCGTTCGGGGCTTTCTGGCTTTACGGCTTGTTCGCTTCGCTTACAGCGGGTTGGCGTACATGGCGCGGCGGGACCATGGCATGGTGGGGGCTTGGCCGGCTTTGCCGCAGACGATCTGGTAGAGGCTGATCCAGTCGTGCTCGAAGGCGTAGCTGCTGCCGGCCAGGTAGACGTGCCAGATTCGGAAGCGTTTGGGGTCGGTCAGCAGTTTGATGCGCTCGGCGTTGCTTTCGAAATTGTCGGTCCATTGGGCGCAGGTGCGCGCGTAGTGGCGGCGCAGGTTTTCGACGTCGCGCACTTCCAGTCCCCCTTCCTGCATGCAGCGGATTACCGTGCTGAGGTGGGCCAGCTCTCCTTGCGGAAACACGTAGCGGTCGATGAACTTGCCGCCGCCGTAGGGCGTGCCGCGTTCGCTCACGTCGGTGGTGGTGATGCCGTGGTTCATGGCGATGCCGTCGGGCGTGAGGATCTTGTTGATGCGGGCGAAATATGCCGGCAGGTGGCGCACGCCCACGTGTTCGAACATGCCGACGCTGGTGATGCGCTCGTAGGTGCCGCCGATGTCGCGGTAATCCTGCAGGCGAATTTCCACCAGGTGCTGCACGCCGGCCTGCTTGACCCGCTCGCGCGCCAGCTCCAGCTGGTTTTTCGACAGGGTGACGCCGAGCACGCGCACGCCGTAGCGCTGGGCGGCGCGGATCGCCAGCGCGCCCCAGCCGCAGCCGATGTCGAGCAGGCGCTGGCCCGGGCGCAGATCGATCTTGGCGAGGATGTGGTCGATTTTCTTGCGCTGCGCGGTGGCCAGGTCTTCGTCGCCGTTCTCGAAATAGGCGCAGGAATATACCATGGCCGGATCGAGCCATTCCTGGTAAAACTCGTTCGACACGTCGTAGTGGTAGCTCACCGCGGCGGCGTCGCTCTGGCGCGTATGGATCAGGCCGCCGACGGCGCGCGTCAGCAGGCCGCGCCGGCGCAGGGTGGCGGCGGCGAGGGCGTCGACCACGGCAATCATGTCGCTGGCGCGCCCCTTGACGTCGATGGCGCCTTCGACATACGCGCTGCCGAGGTTATACAACGAGGGCGACAGCAGGTAGCGCAGCGCCGAGCGCCGCGGCACGCGCACCGTCACTTTCGGCGCCTGGAACGAGAAATCGAATTCCTCGCCGTTCCACAGGATGACCCGCAAGGGGATTGCCACGCGCTCGCGCACTTCGTTGCGCCAGCTGGTCAATCGCGTTTGGTCGAACATGCCACCTCCACCATTCAAGCATGAGCGCGTCGGTGCGCCCTGTTACGGTTGCAAGCGCTGCGTGGTCCAGCTGCCGTCCGGCTGCCGGGTGTACACGATGCGATCATGAAAGCGCGACCGCCTGCCTTGCCAAAATTCGATGCGTTCCGGCACCAGGCGGAAACCGCCCCAGTGGTCCGGTCGTGGCGGCGCTTCGCCATACTGCGCTTCGGCCGCTGCAAAGTTCTGTTCCAGCGCAGCCCTGCTGGCGATTGGCGCGCTTTGGATCGATGCGATGGCTGCGAGGCGACTTTTCAAGGGGCGGCTGTTGAAATAGGTGTCGCTCTCTTGCGCGCTGGTAGGTTCGACGGCGCCTTCGATGCGCACCTGGCGCTCCAGTTCCGGCCAGAAAAACAGCAGGGCGGCGTGCGGGTTGGCCGCCAGCTGCCGGCCCTTCTGGCTGTCGTGATTGGTGTACCAGGTAAAACCGCGCTGGTCGTATTGCTTGATCAGGACGATGCGCGAACTGGGCTTGCCGCCGGCGTCGACGGTGGCCACGCTCATTGCGTTCGGCTCGTTGACCTTGGCCGCCAGCGCCTGCTCGAACCAGGTGTTGAACTGGACAAATGGATCGGCTGCCACGTCGGCGGCGTCGAGGGTGGCGCGGCCGTAGTCCTTGCGCAGCGCGGCGACGGCGTCGCCGGTGGCTGGGCCATCGGCAACAATGCCGCGGCGCTGCTGCATGGCGGCGCCCAATTGCGCCATCTGCGCCGGCGAAAACAAGCGCTTGGCCATCGGCGCGATATGGGTTTCTTCGAGCACCATGTGCTCGCTGTAACGTGCGGCGAAGGTGGCGGCCAGGTCCGCATCGAGCGTGGCGGCGTTGCCGGCGGCGATCGCCGCCAGTTGCTCGTGCAGCGATTGCCACATCGCATCCATCGCGTCGTGATCCTGCAGGATGCCGGGCACCAGCGCGGCCAGGGTGGCAGCGTCGTCGCCGGTGGCCACCGTGTGCAGCATCGGCACCAGGTTGTCTTCCTCATCGGCATGGTGCAGCGGCGCCGCCTGGTCGAAGTATTTGACGACCGCCTGGGCCGCCTGCCGGGCCGGCTGGTCGGGGCCGTGTGCGGCCAGGTGGTCGGGCAGGCGCGACAGCGTGTCGAGTTGCTTCCTGATGCGGTCGTGGCAATGCTTGAGAACGGCGATCGGCTGGTCGAATCCCGGGGCGGTGTCGGGTAAAGCGTGGTTCATGGCGGTCTTCGTCGGTTTCAAATTAAAACCATTTTAGAGCAGGTAGGGCGGTCGGGTCCGCTAAAATGTCACGATGAACTTCCCCGAGACCGAAATTGCCGACCATCCTGCCGACCACGCCCGCCGCTTCGGCGGCCTGGCCCGCCTGTACGGCGACGCTGCCCTGCGCCGTTTTTCATCCGCCCATGTCTGCGTGATCGGCGTCGGCGGGGTCGGCTCGTGGATCGTCGAGGCGCTGGCGCGCAGTGCGGTCGGCAAACTGACCCTGATCGACCTCGACAACGTCGCCGAATCGAACATCAACCGCCAGGTGCAGGCATTATCGAATACCGTGGGCCAGGCCAAGATCGATGCCCTGGCCGAGCGCATTCACCAGATCAATCCGGAATGCGAGGTGACCCGCATCGAAGATTTCATCGGCGCCGACAACCTCGATGAGATGCTCGGCAACAAGGGTTTTGATTACGTCATCGACGCCATCGACAGCGCCAAAGCCAAGGCCGCGGTGATCGCCTATTGCCGCGATCATCAACTGCCTTTGTTGATCATCGGCGGCGCCGGCGGGCAGATCGACCCGACCAAAATCGCCGTGCGCGACCTTGCCCGCACCGAGCAGGAACCATTGCTCAAACGCGTGCGCAAGCTGCTGCGCAATAATTACGGCTTCCCGCGCGGGGAAAAATCGAAGTTTCACGTCGACGCCGTGTTTTCGATGGAGCCGCTGCGCTATCCCGAAGGCGAACCGGGCTGCTCGCTCGACGCCGACCAGCGCGGCGTTGCAGGCATCACCGGCATCAATTGCGCCGGCTTCGGTTCGAGCGTGGTCGTCACCGCCACCTTCGGCATGGTGGCGGCCGCCCACGTGCTGCGCCAGCTGGCCGAGCAGGCCACGATGGACGCGGTGATGCAGGCCGCTGTGCAGGGCGACAGGCTCGCTGTATCATAGGTTTTTGGATTTCACTTTGATGGAATAATTATGACGATTCGTTCTTCCTTGCTGCGCCTGGCCGTGTGCGCCACCGCCGCCTCGTTCGCCAGCGGCGCATTTGCCCAGGATGGCGCCGCCGCCGCTGCCGCTCCTGCCAACCCGACTGCAGCGCAGGCCGCGGTCACCATGCTGCCGGCGCCGACCGAAGCGAATCCGCTGGTCAAAATCGACAATGTCGTCGGCACCGGCAAGGAAGCCGGCGCCGGCAATACCGTCGTCGTCAATTACACCGGCTGGTTCTACAAGCCGCTGGCGGCGCGCCAGCGCGGCCGCAAATTCGATTCTTCGCTCGACGCCGGCCGCGAGCCGCTCGAGTTTCCGCTCGGCGCCGGCCGTGTCATCAAGGGCTGGGACCAGGGCGTGGCCGGCATGAAGGTGGGCGGCAAGCGCACCCTGATCATCCCGAGCGAGCTGGCTTACGGCAAACGCGGCGCCCCTGGCGGTACCATCCCGGCCGACTCGGATTTGATATTCGATGTTGAATTGTTGGACGTGAAATAATATTTCAAAAATAGTTTATTCGTGAAATAAAATAAGCCACCCCTCGGAGGACAGCATGCGCATCGCTAATGACGTCACTGAATTGATCGGTAATACCCCGCTGGTGCGGATCCGCAGGATGGGTTTGACGAGCGGCGGCGCCGATCTGGTTTGCAAGCTCGAATTTTACAATCCGGCGCACAGCGTCAAGGACCGCATCGGCCTGGCGATGATCGAGGCGGCCGAAGCGGCCGGACAGATCGGCCCGAATACCGTCATCGTCGAGCCGACCAGCGGCAACACCGGCATCGCCCTGGCGATGGTGTGCGCCGCGCGCGGCTACAAGTGCACCCTGGTGATGCCTGAAACCATGAGCGTGGAGCGGCGCCTGCTGCTGCGCGCTTACGGCGCCGAACTGGTGCTCACGCCCGGCCCCGAAGGCATGCTCGGCGCCATCCGCCGCGCCGAGGAACTGGTCGCCGCCAACCCGGGCTGGCTGATGCCGCAACAATTCAACAACCCCGCCAACCCGGCCGTCCACCGCCGCACCACCGCCGAAGAAATCTGGAACGACACCGACGGCAAGGTCGACATCGTGGTGGCCGGCATCGGCACCGGCGGCACCATCACCGGCGTCGGCGAGGTGCTCAAGGAACGAAAACCCGGCGTGCAAATCATCGCCGTCGAACCGGAAGCCTCGCCCATGCTCTCAAAAGGCACCAAGGGCCCGCACCCCTTGCAGGGCATCGGCGCCGGCTTCATACCGAAGGTGCTGAATACCCACATTTATGACGAGGTCATCGCCGTGGGCAACGAAGACGCCTTCGCCACCGCGCGCGCGGCGGCGCGCGAAGAAGGTTTGTTGGTGGGCATTTCCTCAGGCGCCGCCTTGTGGGCCGCGCTGCAGGTGGCAAGAAGGCCGGAGAACGCGGGCAAACTGATCGTGACGATCATCCCGTCGTTCGGCGAGAGGTATTTGAGTACGCCGTTGTTTGCCAATTTGGCGTAGCAGCAGGGGGACTTGGCAGCAGGGGGACTGGCGCCGCAAGGTGCCTGTCCTATGTTTGAGCAGAAGCACAGTTGCATCACTCAAGCATGGGACAGGCACCTTCGGCTGAAGTGCATCCCTAAAGTTGGACAGTTTTAGTACTAAACCGTCGCGTGCTGAGTCCTGTATTTTACAGGGCTCAGTCCGTTCAGCCGCGATTTGATCCGATCGTTGTTGTAGTACTTGATGTACGCGCTAATCGCTTTGCGCAGCTTGTCGATACTGCTGAAGGTCTTCCCATGGAACATCTCGCTTTTCAAGATGCCGAAGAAGTTTTCCATGACCGCGTTATCGTAGCAATTTGCCTTGCGCGACATGCTCTGCACGACGCCATGCTTTGCAAGCGTCTCCCGGTATTCCTTCATCCGATAGTGCCATCCCTGATCCGAATGCAGCATGGGCTTGTCCTGTGGCCGTAGCTTGGCGAACGCTTTTTTAATCATCTTGCTCACCAGCTCAAACTTTGGCCGCGTGTTCATCTGGTACGCGATGATTTCGCGGTTGTACATGTCCAGCACTGGCGAGAGATACAGCTTGATGCCGGCACAGTTGAACTCAGTCACGTCGTTGGTCCACTTGATGTTGGGACCGTCTGCGGCGAACTGCCGCTGCAGCAGATTGTCGG
>JAQGNM010000163.1 GCA_028291845.1 Massilia sp.
TGATGAAGCC
This sequence comes from Massilia sp., assembly GCA_028291845.1. Lineage (GTDB taxonomy): Bacteria > Pseudomonadota > Gammaproteobacteria > Burkholderiales > Burkholderiaceae_D > JAFCUW01. Next base: position 11 of record JAQGNM010000163.1, read on the forward strand.
GTGGCCGTTGGCGCTGCCATTCAAGGTCAGGTTCTGTCTGGTGATCGCACCGACGTGTTGCTGCTGGACGTGACGCCTTTGTCCCTGGGTATTGAAACCATGGGCGGCGTGATGACCAAGATGATCAAGAAGAACACGACCATCCCGACCAAGTTTGCACAGACCTTTTCAACCGCCGAGGACAACCAGCCGGCGGTGACGATCAAGGTGTTCCAGGGCGAGCGTGAAGTCGCTGCCGGCAACAAGGCGCTTGGCGAGTTCAACCTTGAAGGCATTCCGCCATCGACCCGCGGCACGCCGCAGATCGAGGTTTCCTTCGACATCGATGCCAACGGCATCCTGCACGTCGGCGCCAAGGACAAGGGCACCGGCAAGGAAAACAAGATCACGATCAAGGCCAACTCCGGCCTGTCGGAAGCCGAGATCCAGCAGATGGTGAAGGATGCCGAACTGAATGCCGAAGACGACAAGAAAAAGGTCGAGTTCGTGCAGGCCAAGAACAACGCCGAAGCCATGGTGCACAGCGTGAGGAAGTCGCTGACGGAGTACGGCGACAAGCTCGAGGCCGGCGAAAAGGAAAAGATCGAAGCCGCCATCAAGGACATGGAAGAAGCCCTCAAGGGCGACGACAAGGCCGCCATCGAGTCCAAGAACACGGCCCTGATGGAAGCCAGCCAGAAACTGGGCGAAAAGATGTACGCCGACATGCAGTCGTCGCAGGCCGCGAACAACGGCGATGCGGGCGCGGCAGGTGCCGAGCAGGCCCAGGCCAAACCGCAAGCCGACGACAATGTCGTCGATGCCGAGGTCAAGGAAGTCAAGAAGGGCTGATTGACCCCCTGCCCGGCCGGCGCGCCGCGTGAAGATTCCCCGGAAGCTTCACGCGGCTTTTTGCCTGTGCACATGAGGAATCGCTTATGAACAAGACCCGTCTGGAAGCCTTCAGCGATGGCGTGCTCGCCATCGTCATCACCATCATGGTGCTGGAGCTGAAGGTTCCGCACGGCGACAGGTGGGCCGACCTCGCGAGGTTGTGGCCCGTGTTTGTGAGTTATGTGTTGAGTTTTACCTACATCGGCATCTACTGGAACAACCACCACCACATGCTGCACGCGGTGAAGCGCGTCAGCGGCGCGGTGCTGTGGTTCAACCTGCACCTGCTGTTCTGGCTGTCGCTGGTGCCCTTCACCACCGGGTGGATGGGAGAGAACCATTTTGCGTCCACCCCGGTGGCGCTGTATGCGGCCAACCTCCTGATGTGCGCCCTGGCGTACACGCTGCTGCAGGCCCAGATCATCCGCACCCACGGCGACGATGCCGTGCTGGCGAATGCGGTGGGCAACGACACCAAGGGCAAGGTCTCGCTGGCCGGCTACGTCGTGTCCATACCGCTTGCCTTGCTGGGCTATGGCTGGATCGCCGGGGCGGTGCTGATCGCGATTGCCCTGCTGTGGCTGATCCCGGACCGCCGAATCGAAAACAATTTAAGCAACGTCTGATTGAACTGACTGACCCATGGCAAAAAAAGACTATTACGACACGCTCGGCGTTCCCAAGAATGCCAGCGATGAAGACATCAAAAAGGCCTATCGCAAGCTCGCGATGAAGCACCACCCGGACCGCAACCAGGGTGAGAGCGGCAAGGCGTCCGAAGACAAGTTCAAGGAGGCCAAGGAAGCCTACGAAATGCTGTCGGACCCCGACAAGCGCGCGGCCTACGACCAGTACGGCCATGCCGGCGTCGACCCCAACATGCGCGGCGGCCCGGGCGCAGAAGGCTTCGGGGGCTTCGCCGAAGCCTTCGGCGACATCTTCGGCGACGTGTTCGGCGGCCAGCGCGGTGGCGCGCAGCAACGCGGCGGGCGCCAGGTCTTTCGCGGCGGCGACCTCAGCTATGCGATGGAAGTCACGCTCGAAGAAGCGGCCAGCGGCAAGGACGCGCAGATCCGCATCCCGAGCTGGGACGACTGCAACGTCTGCCACGGCAGCGGTGCCAAGCCCGGCACCAAGGTGGCGACCTGCACCACCTGCCACGGCCATGGCGTCGTCCAGATGCGCCAGGGCTTTTTCAGCGTGCAGCAGACCTGCCCGCAGTGCAAGGGCACGGGCAAGCTGATCCCCGAACCCTGCGTCAACTGCCACGGTGTCGGCAAGACCAAAACGAACAAGACGCTGGAAGTCAAGATCCCGGCCGGCATCGACGACGGCATGCGCATCCGCTCAACCGGCAACGGCGAACCCGGCACCAACGGCGGCCCGCCGGGCGACCTGTACATCGAAATCCGCGTCAAGAAACACGAAATCTTCGAACGCGACGGCGATGACCTGCACTGCGTGGTACCGATCAGCTTCACCACCGCGGCGCTGGGCGGCGAGATCGATGTGCCCACGCTCGCCGGCAAGGCCGCCATCGACATTCCCGAAGGCACCCAGCCGAGCAAGCAGTTCAGGCTGCGCGGCAAGGGCATCAAGGGCGTGCGCTCCAGTTACCCGGGCGACCTGTACTGCCACATCACGGTGGAGACGCCGGTCAAGCTCACGGAGCACCAGCGCAAGCTGCTCAAGGAGTTCGACGAGTCGCTGAAAAAAGGCGGCGCCAAGCACTCGCCGAGCGAAGAAGGCTGGACCGACAAGCTGAAAAATTTCTTCAGCGCTTGATGGATAGCGCGAACGTGGCGCTTTGAAAAGCCGCCAACAAAAATGCCGGGCTTGTCCCGGCATTTTTTGTTCGCCTCCGACGCTGCCGACCCCGATCGCTCAAGGCGCCGTCTGGACGCCTTCGCGCCAGCTGCGTCCGCCATCGTCACTCAGAAGCTCCATGGCCTCCGATTTCGTCTGCGAACTGCAAATTGCCGTCAGGCGGTCGCTGTCCAGCCTGTCTGCCAACAGACGGAGGCATCCCCAACGCGGAATCGTCGACCGCCGTTCCCACTCCGACCCTCCGTGCGCCTGGAAGAACAGCGGGGCGTTGTTCTTGCTGGTTGTGAAGGCCGCGTACACGCCTCTGTCGGTCTCTAGCAAGAAGTCGATCGTTTCGACCTCCTTCGGCAGGTCGATAGTCCGCAGTTCGAGCTTTTCATAGGACGAATAAAGCAACCGTTTGACCTCGGGCTTGCCGAAGAGGTATTTGGAATGAACGTAAAAGCCTTTGCTGCCCGCGTGCAGAAGCGGACGCAAAGCGAATTCCTCTTTCTCGAGCTTGAGGCTCTCATTCAGGGTCCAGCTCTGACCGGCGTCGCGTGAAGTCAGGATCCGGAAGCGGCCGTCCACCAGCACGATGCCGCGCTCACCGAAAGCCAGAAAGTCGGTCGGCTTGAAGTCCAACGGATAGCGAATGACTGTCCGGCTTTGATCATCGATCGTGAGCACGCCGCCATCGTGCAAGTAACACGCAGCGCCCGTTCCCCAGTTTCGGCACTTGTTAAAACGGAAGGTTCGCGCGTCGATGGGTTTCAGCGATGCAGGTTTTCCGTCACTTTTGATCAGAAGCGCCAGGCTGCCCGCATCACTCGAGACAAAGATGTCGTATG
>JAQGNM010000190.1 GCA_028291845.1 Massilia sp.
GGCGGCGCCAGTAACGCCAGCGCCATCACCAGATAAATCAACTGCAGCGGCACCATCCACTCGGCCCACGTCAGCCATGGAATCCTCGCCATCGCCAGCACGCCCACCGTGATGCCCGAGGTCGGAATCATCGGCGTGGTCAATTCGCCGAACTGGAACGCCAGCACCGCGGTCTGGCGCGAGACGCCCACCAAATCGGCCAGCGGCGCCATGATCGGCATGGTGAGCGCCGCCTGGCCGGTGCCCGAGTGAATGAAAAAATTGATCACCGACTGGATCACGAACATTTTTTGGGCGGCGATGATGGGGGACGCCGATTGCACCAGCGGCGTCAGGGCATGCAGCATGGTGTCGATGATGTGCGCCTCGCGCGCCAGCACCACGGTGCCGCGCGCCAGCGCGATCACCAGGGCGGTCGAGACCAGGTCGCGCGCCCCTTGCAAAAAGGCGGCGACAAAGGCATCGGCATTGAGTTTGCCGACGATGCCGATCAGGATCGCCATGGTCAGAAACAGGGCGGCGATCTGGTCGATATCCCATTTGAATTTGACCACGCCCACCACCATCACCGCCAGGCTGCCGGCGAACAGCGCCAGCACGGCGGCGTGGCGGCCCGTCATGGTGGTGATAAAAGCGTCGGTCGAGGCGCCGTCTTTTCTTTTTTCCTCGTCGAGCGCCCAGGTGGGACTGGCTTGCGGGTGGCGCTTGATGCGGGCCGCATACCACATCATGAAGGCGATGGTGACGGCGGTGGCGATGGCCCACACGATCATGCGGTAGCCCATGCCGGAGAACAGCGGGATGCCGGCGATGCCCTGGGCGACGCCGACATTGAAGGGATTGATGAAAGCGGCGGCGAAGCCGACCTGCGAGCCGACGAAAGGAATCGACACGCCGACGATCGAGTCGTAGCCCAGCGCCAGCGCCAGCGGCACGAAGATCAGAATGAAGGGAATGGCTTCCTCGGCCATGCCGAAGGTGGCGCCGCCCAGCGAAAACAGCGTAATGAACACCGGGATCACGGCGGCGCGCACGAACGGCGATTTGCTGTGGGCGCGCACCACCGCGCCGATCATGGCGTCGACGGCGGCGGTTTTTTGCAGCACGGCGAAGGCGCCGCCGACGATCAACACAAAACCGATGATCAGCGCCGCTTCGACGAAGCCCTTGATCGGCGCCATCATCAGCGCCACCGGACCTTGCGGTTTGCTGTCGATATAGTGAAAGGTGGCCGGATCGATCAACTGGCGGCCGTTGACCAGGTGGGTGTCGTACTGCCCGCCCGGCACCAGCCAGGTGGCGGCGGCGATCAGCGCCAGGATGGCGAACAATAAAACAAAGGTGTTGGGCAGGCGCAGGCGCATGGGTGCTCTTGGGGGCTCTCGTGTGGGCAGAATTTTATTGGCTCAACAGCTTGCCGGCGCGGAAGGCGGTGGCGCCGGCGATCTTGCCGACGGCCATGCCGCGCAGCAGGTGGCGGTGCGCGGTGCGGGCGAAAAACACCCCCGGCACGCTATTTCTGACGGTGGTGACGGCGCCGCTGACCGGGTCGATCAGATCGGCCACGGCGGTACCGGCGTCGAGCCGCGCGCCCAGCGGCTGCAGGAACACCAGCACCCCGGAATGGGGCGCGTGCAAGGGTTCGACACCTTCCAGCGGGGTCGGCTCGCACAGCGCCGCGGGCAGGGGCGGGGGCGGCACGGCCAGCACGCCGCTGTGCGCCAGGAAGTCCAGCAGGGCCCTGGCATCCTGCCCGGCCAATTGGTAGTCGACATCCATCTCGCCGCGCAATTCGACGGTGGTCGACAGGCAGGCCATCGGGATCGGCGTGGCCGGCCCGAAATGGCGTTCCAGGTCCCACCACAGGCGGCTGCATGCTTCGTCGAACGGCTCTTCGCCCGCTTCCAGCGCCAGCAGCACGGCATGCGCGCCCATCAGCGCGCTCAGCGGCGCGATGGCGTCCGCCAACGGCGTGCCGGTGTAGATATGCACGACCGCTTCATTGTCGCAGTGTAGGTCGAGAACAATATCAGCGTCGATGGCCAGATCCAGGAGGATTTTCTTGAGCGCCTCGGCGTCGGTCGAGGGCTGCCAGTCAGCAACGGAAGCGCGGGCGTGCTCCCGGATGAGGCTTACATTGGCGGCGGCGTCCGCGCCCAGCTTGCCGGCCAGCGATACTTTCAGATCTTCGGCGACGTGCTTGTAAGCGCGATTAAAATTTGTGCCGGTCGACAGATCGAAACGGCCAAACGGCGCACCATGAATGGCCTGCGCCAGTCCCAGCGGGTTGGCGGCCGGCACCAGGATCACTTCGCCGACCAGGCTGCCGTCGGCTTCGGCGGCAAGCAGCGCCTTGCGCAGAAATTGCGACACCAGCATGCCGGGGACTTCATCGGCGTGCAATGCCGCTTGTATATAAACTTTCTTGCCGCGGCCGGGCTCGCCAAAGTGAAAACTGCTCAATTGATAATTGCCGCCGCTCTCAGGAAGCGAAATTTGGTGACGATATGCATGCATTGGTGTGGGAGGTAACGGAAATGGAATGAACAGTGTGGCATAAAGTTACTGGAATCCCAATTCAGATGTTCGCGCCAGTGAACTATGGAGTTGCGTTAGGGCAAATCTGGTATTGTCGCTGACGTTAAGCTTCACTTCAGCCATTGTCGGCGTAAGCGAATGACAATGTGTATGATGGCAGCATAGGCTATGACCCGAATTTACGGACCGGCGCTTGGTAGAGACGCCGCAGTCCAGGACACCCGTGGCCCCTTTCCGGCCCGTGCGCAAGGCGCCGGGCCGTGCACAGATGGGACCCGTCGGGTGAGCGAAATTGCTCACCCGTTTTTTTGTTGAAGGAAGTCTGATGTCGAGAATGTTGATCCGCTTTGCCGTCGTCATGGGGGCCCTTGCCGGCACCCTGATCGGCGGCGCGGCGACGGCGGCTTCAGAGCGTACTACCGCGCCCGCCGCAGATACCGTGAAACCTGCCGCCGCACAGCCTGCCGCTGCGGCGCAAGCCGGCAGCACGCCTGCCGCCGAAAAACCTGCCGCCGAAAAACCTGCCGCTGCAAAGCCTGCTGGCGTGATCGTGCCGCCGGTGGTGCCGGCGGCCATCGCGCCGGCCGCGCCGGTTGCCGGCACGGTGACCCCCGAAACCAAGGACGGCACCGAGGCCGACGGCATCTCCGCCGTCGTCACCATCAAGGGCAATCCGGCCGCCGCCGGCACCAGCGTGCTGTCCGGCACGCCGGTGGTCAACGGCCCCAAAGGCTCGCTGGTGATCGTCGGCGGCGCCCTGCGCGCCGACAACGCCGCCGTGTGGGAGCGCATCGTGCGCCTGGCAGGCGGCGAGAGCGCCCGCATCGCCGTGTTCGCCTCCGCCTCGGCCAGTCCCGAGGCAACCGCCAAGTTCAACATGGAACTACTGAACCAGTACGGCGCCGATTCGTTTTTCATCCCGGTCGCCGTCAAGCTGGCCGGCAGCGATTATCTGGCCGCGGCCGACGACCCCGAGCTGGCCGCTGCCGTGCGCAAGGCGGGAGGCGCCTATTTTGCCGGTGGCGATCAGGCGCGCATCACCCGCGCGCTGCGCCGCCCCGACGGCAGCAATTCGCTGGTGCTCGACGCCCTGTGGGACATGTACCGCAGGGGCGGCGTGATCGCCGGCTCCAGCGCCGGCGCCGCCATCATGAGCAGCACCATGTTCGACGAGCCGCGCACCGTGCTCGGCACCCTCAAGCGGGGCGTCGCCGAGGGCCAGGAGATTTCCCCTGGCCTCGGTTTCATCGGCGACGACGTGTTCGTCGACCAGCACCTGCTGGTACGCGGCCGCTTTGCCCGCATGCTGCCGGTGATGCTCAAGAAGGGTTATAAACTGGGCCTGGGCGTCGATGAAAACACCGCGATGGTGGTCTCGAGCAACCGCGACGTCGAAATCATCGGCTACAAGGGCGCTCTGTTGATCGACCTGCACGAGGCAAGCACCGAGCCGGGCGCGTTCAACCTCACCAACGCCAAGGTCAGCTACCTCGACGCCGGCGACAAATTCAATATCACCAGCGGCGAATTTTTCCCGGCCCCGGACAAGGCCGAAGGCAAGCTCGATCCGACCAAACCGTATTATCGCGAACCGCTGTTCGCCGCCGACATCCTCGGCAACACGACAGTGGTCGACCTGATGGGCAAGCTGATCGACAGCGACCAGACCGACGCCATCGGCATCACCCTCGGCAGCCCGCGCAGCGTGCAGCCCGACCTCGGTTTCGAGTTTCGTTTCAGCCGCGTCGGCGACAGCATCGGCTACATGTCGGCCGCCTCCGAGGCGTATTCGATCTACAACGTGCGCATGGATATTCGCCCGATCCAGATTCGTTTGCCTCTGTATCAATATAAAAGCGACCGGCCCGGGGTGATCAACACGCCCCAGCAAGCGCGCGGCAGCGATTAGAGCATCAAACAAAGGCATCAGCAGGGGGTCTGGCACTGCGTGCCTGACCCATTTTAATTTCACCAGCAAACTCTCAATACTGCCAGCGCGTCCTGCTAGACTCTCGCATCTTCTTTACGCGAGTCTTCCATGTCCACCTTGCGCATCCTGGCCAGCCTGCTGCTGGCCCTCGCTGTCCCTGCCTTCGCCGCGCCGCCACCGGCCACCATCCGCCTCGACTACCTCCATTCCGGCAACGCCTTGAGCGAAACCTACGCCATCGAGCGCGTGCTGGTCGAGCCGTTGCCATGGCCGGGCGACACCAGCAAAAATCTCGATACCACCGATCGCGGCAATAACATGGTGGAAGTGGTCGACGCCAAAACCGGCGATGTGCTGTATTCGCGCGGCTTTTCCACGATCTTCGGCGAGTGGAAAACCACCGATGAGGCCAACAAGGCCACCCGCGGCTTTCACGAATCGGTCCGCTTTCCCGCGCAAGGCAAGCCGGTCAAGGTGCGCATCTTGAAGCGCGACGAGCGCAACCAGTTTTCGGTGGTGTGGAGCGTCGACGTCGACGCCGACGCCCTGGACGTCGTCCGAAAGCAGGGGCCGGCGCCGGCCCCGGTGCTGCCGATCCGCGTCAGCGGCCCGTCGCCGAACAAGGTCGACCTGCTGGTGCTGGGCGACGGCTACACGGCGCGCGACATGAAAAAATTCGAGGCCGACGCGCGTCGCCTGGCCGATCACCTGTTCAAAGTGTCGCCGTTCAAGGAACGCGCCGGCGACTTCAATGTCTGGGCGATGGCGGTGCCGACCCAGGAATCGGGCGTGTCGCGCCCTTCCACCGGGGTGCACCACGCCAGCAGCCTGGGAGCGCGCTACGACATCTTCGGCAGCGAGAGGTATGTACTGACCCTGGACAACCGCGCCCTGCGCGACATCGCCCAGTACGCGCCCTACGAATTCATTGAAATCCTCGTCAACAACGATACCTACGGCGGCGGCGGCATTTTCGGGCAGTTTTCGACGGCGGCCGCCAGCAACGACTGGGCCAACTACCTGTTCGTCCACGAGTTCGGCCACCATTTCGCCGGCCTGGCCGACGAGTACTACACCTCGCCGGTGGCCTATCAATCCGGCGCCGAACGCCCGGAGCCGTGGGAGCCGAACGTGACGGCCCTGCGCGATCCGGCCAACATCAAATGGAAGTCCTTCGTCAAACCCGGTACCGCCTTGCCGACGCCGTGGCCGAAGGCGCAGTACGAAACCGAATCGCGCGCTTACCAGGCCCGCCGCGCCGCGCTGCGCGCCGCCAATCGGCCGGAAGCGGAAATGAGCGCGCTGTTTTCGGAGGACCTGGCGCGCTCGAATGCGCTGTTCGCCACGGCGGCCGAGCGGCACACCGTGGGCGCATTCGAGGGCGCCAACTACCAGGCCAGCGGCTATTATCGGCCCGAAATGCAGTGCATTATGTTCGACCGAAGTGAAACTTTCTGTAACGTTTGTCAGGCCGCGATCAGCACTGTCATCGATCTGTATGCCCCACGGCGCTGACAAAAAGATGGCTGCGACGCATGGCACGTGAGGCCGCGGCGCCGGTAAATGAAAATTCTCATTATTCCTGTCAACCATTGATTGCGGGCATCCGTTTATGGTGTAACAGCAGGGCAAAACAGCGTGCGCTAGCGTACAGACCCTCTTGTTAATACGTAATATTCTGAAATCGTTCCTAGACGAAAGTTTTCGGACGAGAAATGAAAGAAGACGAAAGGACTCACGCCTGGGAAGGCTTGGCCCGTAACGTCCCTCATATGTCCTCTCCAATCATCATTAAAGGAATTACCATGAATAAAGTACTCGCTGCCCTGATCGCTGGTTTGTTCGCTACTTCGGTCTACGCTCAGACCACCGCTCCAGTGGCTGCTCCAGCCACCAAGACCGAAGCCAAAGCCAACGAAAAAATCGTAAAAGCCGACAACACCGAAGCCAAGGCTGATGCCAAAGCCGACGCAAAAGTTGAAAAAGCTGCTGCCAAAGCGTCGGAAAAGAAAGCCAAAGCCAGCGCCAAAGCCGCCGACAAGAAAGCTGACGCTGCTGCCGACGTCGCCAAGGCCGATCCAGAAGACAAAATGAAAGCATCGGCCAAAGCCGAAGAGAAAATGGTCAAGGCCGACGTGAAAGCGGACAAAACCGCCGCCAAGGCCGATGCCAAAGCTGAAAAAGTCGCTGTCGAAGCCAAGAAAGACAAGGCCGTCGCCCACGCCAAAGCCACCGAAAAGAAGGCTGAAGCTGTTGCTGATGTGAAGAAAGACGCGGCAAAATAAGATCAAACAAAAGTGAAAACCTACTTTTGTTTGGTTTGATTAGAACCTCGGCGTTGCCGAGGTTTTTTTTTGAGACAAACAAAAGTGAAGAGTAGGGGGACTGGCGACCGCAGGGTGCCTGTCCCATGCGACCCTGAAGCAAACTGCTTATTTGAGTTTGCGGTCCAAGAAGCATGGGACAGGCACCTGCGGTCCGAACGCGGCCCGGCCAGTCCCCCTGCTGCTTTTTACTCGGTGGTGCGCATGGCCAGGGTCATCGCCTTGACCTTCTGCACCAGCGCTTTGCCCTTGCGGGCGCGCTTGCCGAAGTGCGGCTCCAGGCCGCTGGCGAACAGTTCGACTGTTCTCGGTTTGGCGCCGGCCCAGGTGCCGATGACGTTCACGCCCCGTTGATTGATCGGCTGCACCGCCAGCAGTTTTTCCTTCGGTTCGAGCTCCATCAGGATCACGCCGCGGCCGCCGTTGGTGAGCGATTTCATTTCGTCCATGCCGAACACCAGCACGCGCCCGTTCTCCGACAGGCAGGCCAGCGCGCCGGCATTTTCCGGCGCCACGCGCGGCGCCAGCAGGGTGGCGCCATCGTCCAGGGTGACGAACGATTTGCCGCCCTTTAAACGGCTGACCATGTCGCCGGCGCGGGTGACGAAACCGTAGCCGTTCGAGGTGGCCAGCACCAGCTGCGTGGCTGCCGGTCCGGCAAAATAGTGCAGGATGCGGGCGCCGCCCGCCAGGTCGATCAGGGTGGTGACCGGCACACCGTCGCCGCGCGCGCCCGGCAGCGCCGCCACCGGCACCGAGTACACCTTGCCGTTGTCGCCGAACGCCAGCAAGGTGTCGACCGTGCGGCATTCGAAGGCGTTGTACATGGCGTCGCCCGCCTTGAAGGTGAACAGGGCGGCGTCGATGCCGATGCCGGACCGTGCACGCACCCAGCCCTTTTCGGAGACGATGACGGTGACCGGCTCGTCGACGACTTTTTGCTCGGCGACCGCCTTTTGCGCTTCCTCGATCAGGGTGCGGCGCGTATCGCCAAAGGCTTTCGAATCCTGCTCGATCTCGCGGATGATCAGGCGCTTCATGGTCGACGGGTTGTCGAGGATGTCCTGCAAACTGGCTTTTTCCTTGCGCAGCGCCGCCAGTTCCTGCTGGATCTTGATGGTTTCCAGGCGCGCCAGCTGGCGCAGGCGGATTTCCAGGATGTCCTCGGCCTGGCGCTCGGACAGGCGGAATTCGTCGATCAGCGCCTGCTTCGGTTCGTCCGCATTGCGGATGATGGCGATGACCTTGTCGATATTCAGAAGGACCGCTTCGCGCCCTTCCAGGATGTGGATGCGGTCGTCGACCTTGGCCAGCCTGAACACGGTGCGTCGGCGTACGGTGGCAAAACGGTACTCGACCCACTCCTGCAGGATGCTCGATAAACCCTTCTGGCGCGGGCGGCCGTCGATACCGATCATCACCAGGTTGATCGAATTGGACGACTCCAGCGAGGTGTGCGCCAGCAGCATCAGCATGAATTCGGTCTGGTCCTGGTTTTTCGATTTCGGCTCGAACACCAGGCGCACCGCCGCCTCGCGGCCCGACTCGTCGCGGATCGCGTCCAGGGAACCGAGAATGGTTTGCTTCAAAGTGGTCTGCTCGGGAGAGAGCGCCTTTTTGCCCAGCTTGACCTTCGGATTGGTCAGCTCCTCGATCTCTTCCAGCACCTTTTGCGACGACACGCCGGGCGGCAGTTCGGTGACCACCGCCTGCCACTGGCCGCGCGCCAGCTCTTCGATCTTCCAGCGCGCGCGCACCTTCATGCTGCCGCGGCCCGCCGCGTACATGTCGGCGATGCTTGCGGCCGGGGTGATGATCTGGCCGCCGCCGGGGAAATCCGGTCCCGGCATGATGGCCATCAGTTCGGCGTGGGTGATCTTGGGATTCCTGATCATCGCCACCGCCGCCTGCGCCACCTCCACCAGGTTGTGCGAGGGGATTTCAGTGGCCAGGCCGACGGCAATACCGGAGGCGCCATTCAACAGCACCATCGGCAGGCGCGCCGGCAGCGTTTTCGGCTCGGTGGTGGAGCCGTCGTAGTTCGGCTGGAAATCGACCGTGCCCTGGTCGATTTCATCCATGAGAAGCTTGGCGATCGGCGTCAAGCGCGCTTCGGTGTAGCGCATCGCCGCGGCGCCGTCGCCGTCGCGCGAGCCGAAATTGCCCTGGCCGTCGATCAGCGGGTAACGCAGCGAGAAATCCTGCGCCATGCGCACCAGCGCGTCGTACACCGACTGGTCGCCGTGCGGGTGCAATTTACCCAGCACGTCGCCGACCACCGCCGCCGATTTGCGCGGCTTGGCGGTCGGCCCCAGTCCCAGCTCGTTCATGGCGTACAGGATGCGCCGCTGTACCGGCTTCTGACCGTCGGTGACGTCGGGCAGGGCGCGGCCCTTGACCACCGATACGGCGTAATCGAGGTAAGCGCGCTCGGCGAAGGTGGACAAGGTCAAGGCGTCATCGTCGCCCGGCGGCGAAGGTGGCGCCGGCGGGGCAGGGGGCGCCGGTGGAGAGGGAGGCGCCGGCGGCTCGTTTGAGGAAACGGGATCGGCGGCATCGGCGGCATCGAACAGGGTGGCTTGTGTGGACATGGGTACGGTAATTCAAATAACTTAAATGTCGGCTTCGGTTTCGTTGCCGTGCTCTTCGATCCAGGCGCGCCGGGCGGCGGCCTCGCCTTTGCCCATCAACATATTAAAGCGCGCCGAGGAATCGGCCTGCGAAAAATCGCCCAGCGACACCGGCAGCAGGCGGCGGGTGTCCGGGTTCATGGTGGTTTCCCACAGCTGCTCGGCGTTCATCTCGCCCAGGCCCTTGAAGCGCGAAATGCCCCAGGCGCCTTCCTTGACGCCGTCCTTTCTCAGCTTGTCCTCGATCGCCACCAGTTCGCCGGCGTCGAGCGCATACAGCTTCTGGATCGGCTTCTTGCCGCGCGCCGGCGCGTCGACCCGGAACAGGGGCGGGCGGGCGATGCAGATGTGGCCCTTGTCGAACAAGGCCGGGAAGTGTTTGAAGAACAGCGTCAGCAGCAGCACCTGGATGTGCGAGCCGTCGACGTCGGCGTCCGACAGGATGCAGATTTTGCCGTAACGCAGATTGGACAAATCGGGCGAGTCGCCGTAGCTGTGCGGATCGACGCCGATGGCCACTGCGATATCGTGGATTTCGTTGTTGGCGAACAGGCGGTCGCGGTCGGTCTCCCAGGAGTTCAATACCTTGCCGCGCAGGGGAAGGATCGCTTGAAACTCTTTATCGCGGCCCATCTTGGCCGAACCGCCGGCGGAATCGCCCTCGACCAGGAAGATCTCGTTGCGGGAAATATCCGAGGACTCGCAGTCGGTCAGCTTGCCCGGCAAAACAGCCACGCCCGACGACTTCTTCTTTTCCACTTTCTGCAGCGAGCGCAGGCGGGACTGGGCCTGCTTGATCACCAGTTCGGCCAGCTTCTTGCCGTACTCGACGTGGTGATTGAGCCAGACTTCCAGCGGCGGTTTAGTAAAGGTCGAAACCAGCCGCACGGCGTCGCGCGAGTTCAGTCGCTCCTTGATCTGGCCCTGGAACTGCGGATCGAGCACCTTCGCCGACAACACGAACGAGACGCGCGCAAACACGTCTTCCGGCAGCAGTTTCACGCCTTTCGGCAGCAGCGAATGCATCTCGACGAAATTTTTGACGGCGCCAAATAAACCGTCGCGCAGGCCCGATTCGTGGGTGCCGCCGTTCGGCGTGGGGATCAGGTTGACGTAGGATTCGCGCACCACGGCGCCTTCCTCGGTCCACGCGACCACCCAGGCCGCGCCTTCTCCTTCGGCGAAACCGTCGCTCTCGCCGTTGGCGTACTGGGCGCCTTCGAAGACGGGAATCAGGGTCTCGCCGTTGGAGGTTTGCGTCAGCATTTCATTCAGATAGCCGCGCAGGCCTTCGTCATACTTCCAGGTTTGCGTTTCGCCCGTCTTGGCGTGGGTGAGGGTGACGGTGACGCCGGGCAGCAGCACCGCTTTCGAGCGCAGCAGCCGTTGCAGCTCGGTTTTCGAGATGTCGGCCGAATCGAAATACTTCGGGTTGGGCCAGGCGGTGACGCGGGTACCCGATTTTTTGCCGTCGCGCGGAGCCGGCTTCGAATTCAAGGGCTCGATCACTTCGCCGTCGGCGAATACCAGGTGATGCAGGCCGGAGCCGTCCGGCTCTTTTCTCCAGACGGTGATTTCCAGGCGCGAGGACAGCGCATTGGTGACCGACACGCCGACGCCGTGCAAGCCGCCCGAGAAGGCGTAGGCGCCGCCCGAACCTTTGTCGAACTTGCCGCCCGCGTGCAGGCGGGTGAAGACGATTTCGACGGTCGGCACCTGCTCTTCCGGGTGCAGGCCGACCGGGATGCCGCGGCCGTCGTCTTCCACCGTGATGGAATTATCGGCGTTGACGGTGACGGCGATGTGCGAGCAGTAGCCGCCGAGCGCTTCGTCGGAGGCGTTGTCGATCACTTCCTGGATGATGTGCAGCGGGTTTTCCGTGCGCGTGTACATGCCCGGACGCTGTTTGACGGGCTCGAGTCCCTTGAGGACGCGGATCGATGATTCGCTGTAATCGGATGCGGGTTTTTTGGTTGCCATTGCAGGTTCTGAAGGTGATCGCTAAGTGTCTTTTGCCCGCGCATTCTAGCGCAAGTGCTGGATACTGGATATAAACACAGTGGTTTGCAGCTGCTTATTTTACCGAGTAATGCCCGATGTTTACAGCGCTGGTGCTGCAATTTAGAAATTATTAACGGGCAATCTTGTCGGGAAGGTTGCGGCGCCGCCACAGTAATACCTCGCAGACAGACCAGTCGACCTCGCTGGCGGGCAACAAATGCTTGCCACCCCATGCGTTTATCGCTAGATTCACTTAATCGGCTATCCGGCCGCCTTGTCATTTGCAGCGCACCGACCGATTGCAAGGCCATGCATTCTCCCAGCCACCCCCATGCGGTACGTCTGATTGGATTCTCGCCTGCCGACTGCGCCTGCCTCGGCGCCAGCCTGCTGCTATCTCCGCCGAGCGGCCCGCATTTTTACTGCCTGCTCGAAGACAGCTTGCAGGAACCGGACCTGTACCTGGTGCGCTCGGACGATGCCGCCGCCTTGACCTCGCTGGCCGGGCTCAATCCCAACGAAGTGACGCCGGCCTTGCTGCTGGGGCCGGCCACGCCCGGCTTGCCGTTCGCCCGCCTGGACTGGCCGCCCGAATCGGCGCGCCTGTACCAGGTACTGGCCGAGCTGATGGCGCAGCGCGCCCAGGCGCTGGCGCGAATGGCCGCGCGCGGCCAGGCGCCGGTACTGATCGAACGGCGCCGCCATCCGCGCCTCGACATCGATCTCGGTCAAGCCACCGAGAGCGAGTACGCAACTCTCCGGCGGCCGCCGCCTTCGGGCGCGATCCTGATTGTCGACAAGGGCGGTGCATTTCGCGACCACGTCGCCAAGGTGGTCGGCGCGCGCCGCCTGCCGGTCGAATGGACCGACAGCGCCGGCGCCGCCGTGCGCCTGTGCGACGAAACCGCAGTGTCGCTATTGATGATCAATACCTCGACGCCGCAGGTCGACCCCTACCGTCTGTGCGCCGACGTCAAGCAGTTGCCGAGCGCCGAGCGCACCGCAGTGGTGTTTCTGGTGGCGCGCAGTTATCCGTATGATGCCCCGCGCGCGCGCGCCTGCGGCGTGCGCGGCCTGCTCGACAAACCGGTGGCCGACCGCCACCTGTACTCGGCGATCAGGAAGCTGATGTCGCTGCCTTGACCGGCGGCTCCCTGTCGAGCAGACGGGCCAGTCCCGCCAGCTGCAGCTGCGCCAGCCCCGGGTACAGCGCTGGGCTGATCAGCCGCGAAAGCACCGTCGCCACCAGCGCGGGTTACCGCGGCGCAGACGGCTCATCACGTCGCGCCCTTCGCCGCCCAGCGAGGCCAGCAAGAGGCGCGCGAACAGGCCGCCGGCCAGCCCCGCCGCCAGCGCCACGGCCAGGCCCGGCAGCAGCAGCGACCAATCCAGCGCGGGCGCATGGATGACGCCGAAATAAGTGCTGTTGCCATGCGCGGAGACGGCCACCACACCGGCCAGCACGATGGCGGCGATGATCAAGCCGCTGCTGCGTTGTTCGGGCGCGCGGGCCAGTTCTTCGATGGCGAACATGACCCCGCCCAACGGCGTGTTGAAGGCGGCGGCGATGCCGGCCGCGCCGCCCGCCACCAGCAGGCTGTGCGGATTGATCGCCGAGCGCCTGGGCATCAGCGCGCGCGCCTGCAGCATCAGGCCGGCGGCAATCTGCACCGACGGTCCCTCGCGCCCCAGCGACAGGCCGGCCAGCAAACCCCAGGCGGTCAGCACGATTTTTGCAAACGACAGGCGCAGCGAGGCAAACCGTTTGATTTCTCCCGGCGGCATGCTCGCGTCCAGCGCCGCCATCACTTGCGGGATGCCGGATCCGGCCGCGCCCGGCGCCCAGCGGCGCGTGCACCAGACAATCGCGCAGGCGCAGGCGGGGGTCCACAACAGCGGGGCCCACCAAATACGCGCGCGACCGGCGGAAAACAACGCCAGCGCCTGCTCGGTCAGCCAGGTAAAACCGACGATGGTCCAGCCGGCCAATACGGCCATCAGCACCACCATCACCCGCGAAGTCCATAACCCCCAGTCCGACAGCTCCTTGCGCAGGGCCGGAGAAATGGCTGCGCTCTCGGGCAGGCGGCGCGCCCGCCACAAGGTTTTAAGGTGAACCAGTGGCTGCTGCCAGCGACGGCGGGGCGGAGGTGTCATGGTGGCGCTTGTTTGGCAGGACGGGCGCAGGAAGGGGAGTAAATACGATCAAAAAAAGCGCCGGCCCGCAAAATAGACCGGCGCTGCTCAGAACGCAAGCAAAGCGGCCACTGGCCGCCTCCACGTTAAACCACCACGGACAGCCGGAAAAGCGCAATGGTTCTCCGGCGCTTTTATTTTGCATCAGTTCTATATAAAGTGCAAAGAACATTTGCGCAAATGTATTTACGGCCCTGCCGGCTTATTTGCTCAGCAGTCGCATGCCCCGCTCCAACCCGTCGATGGTGATCGGGAACATGCGGTTGTTCATGAGCTGGCGGATCACCGAGATCGACTGCCGGTAATGCCAGCTTGCCTCCGGCTCCGGGTTGAGCCAGACGAATTTCGGAAAGGCGTTACAAAAGCGCGTCAGCCAGACCGATCCCGCTTCCTCGTTGTTGTATTCGACCGAGCCGCCTGGCTGCAGCACCTCGTAAGGGCTCATGGTGGCGTCGCCGACGAAAATCAGCTTGGTGTCGGGGGGAT
>JAQGNM010000198.1 GCA_028291845.1 Massilia sp.
CCTGGATACGCTTGTGAGCGGCATCGCGGCCGGTCAGCATTTTGCCGTTCAAAAGCAGGGTCTGGCCCGGTGTCCACGAGGCGACTTCTTCTTTTGTCAGGGTGTTCAGGTCGACGCGGCGCGAGCGCTCGGTGTCCGGGGTCCAGTGCACTTCAGGCCAGCTCGACAGCGCAGGCGGTTCGATATAGGCGGCGCCGGAGCCGTCCAGCACGAAGTGGGCGTGACGGGTGGCGGCGCAATTGGGGATCATGGCGACCGGTTTCGATGCCGCATGGGTCGGGTGCATCATGATTTTCACGTCGAGCACGGTGGTGAGACCGCCCAGGCCCTGGGCGCCGATGCCCAGCGCATTGACCTTGTCGCACAGTTCGATGCGCAACTCTTCGGTCTTGTTTTGCGGGCCGCGCTGTTTCAGTTCGAACATGTCGATGTCGTCCATCAGCACTTCCTTGGCCATCAGCATGGCTTTTTCGGCGGTGCCGCCGATACCGATGCCCAGCATGCCCGGCGGGCACCAGCCGGCGCCCATGGTCGGCACGGTTTTCATGACCCAGTCGACCAGCGAGTCGGACGGGTTCAGCATCACGAACTTGGATTTGTTCTCCGAACCGCCGCCCTTGGCCGCCACCTTGACGTCCACGGTGTCGCCTTCGACCAGTTCCATGTGCACCACGGCCGGGGTGTTGTCCTTGGTATTCTTGCGCTCGAACTGCGGGTCGGCGACGATCGAAGCGCGCAGCTTGTTGTCGTCAAAGTTGTATGCGCGGCGCACGCCTTCATTGACGGCGTCGGTGACGGTGCCGGTAAAACCTTCGAAGCGCACGCCCATGCCGATTTTGAGGAACACGTTGACGATGCCGGTGTCCTGGCAGATCGGCCGCTTGCCTTCGGCGCACATGCGCGAATTGGTCAGAATCTGGGCGATGGCGTCTTTCGCCGCCGGGCTTTGCTCGGCGTCATAGGCGCGCGCCAGGTGGGCGATGTAATCGGCCGGGTGGTAATAGCTGATGTACTGGAGGGCGGCGGCGACGGATTCGATCAGGTCGGCTTGCTTGATGATGGTCATGGAGTTCTCGCGGGTCGGTGGTCTAGTGCTGCTTCGATTGTTTCTGGGTCACGGTCATCAGGTGGTCGGTGTAGGCAATGGCGATTGCCGAAAGCAGAAACACCACGTGAATACCGGTTTGCGCCATCAAGGTCTTTGGATCGTAGGCGCTGGCATTGATAAACGTTTGGAGCAGGTGGATCGATGAGATGCCGATGATCGCCATCGCCAGCTTGGTTTTGAGCACCGACGCATTGACGTGCGACAGCCACTCAGGCTGGTCCGGGTGCACATCCAGATTCATACGCGACACAAAGGTTTCGTAACCGCCGACGATGACCATGATCAACAGGTTGGAAATCATGACGACGTCGATCAGGCCCAGCACCACCAGCATGATGGTGGTTTCATTGAGCTTGGTCGGCACCGGGCCGTTGGGCACGGCGACCGCGGCAATGATGTGCTGCATCGATTCGGCATTGCCCATGGCGGCGCCGACCAGGTCGACCAGCTCGACCCAGAAGTGGAAAACGTAGACGCATTGCGCCAGGATCAGGCCGAGATACAGGGGCAGCTGCAGCCAACGGCTGGCGAAAATGAATCTGCTGATGGGGTTGATGGTGCGCGGACCGTCTTGGTGATTCATTTGCTAGGGCTCCGGGAAAAATTTACTGCCGTCATTTTACACGCGACTTCGATAGCTGCGAGGCGGGGGCGAAGCTTGGTAGAATCGACACCACACCCCAACGAGTACTTAATATGTAAGGGGATAGTAAGCGGCACCGGTTACCGTTGAAAAAAAATTACTAGGAGACCATCATGTCCGAAACAAACATCGCCAGCGAAGACACCCAGGGATTGCACGAAAGCCGCGTATTTACGCCAGCGGCCGCCTTCTCCGCCAACGCCGCCATCGGCAGCATGGCCGCCTACGACGCCCTGTGCGCCGAAGCCGACGCCGACTACGAAGGCTTCTGGGCCCGCCTGGCGCGCGAAAACCTCGAATGGCAGACGCCGTTCACCACCACCCTCGACGAGTCCGACGCGCCGTTCTATAAATGGTTCGTCGGCGGCAAGCTGAACGCCTCGTACAACTGCCTCGACCGCAATCTGCAGAATGGCAACGCCAACAAGACCGCCATCATTTTCGAAGCCGACGACGGCACCGTCACCCGCGCCACCTACCAGGAACTGTACGAGCGCGTCTGCAAGTTCGCCAACGGTTTGAAGTCACGCGGCATCAAGAAGGGCGACCGGGTCATCATCTACATGTCGATGTCGATCGAAGGCGTGGCCGCCATGCAAGCCTGCGCCCGCATCGGCGCCACCCACTCGGTGGTATTCGGCGGCTTCTCCGCCAAATCGCTGCAGGAACGCATCATCGACGCCGGCGCCGTGGCCGTCATCACTGCCGACGAACAGCTGCGCGGCGGCAAGCAGTTGCCCTTGAAAGCCATCGTCGACGAGGCGCTGGCGTTCGGCGGCTGCGACACCATCCGCGACGTCATCGTCTACAAGAGAACCGGCGGCAACATCGCCTTCAAGGAAGGCCGCGACATCTGGCTGCACGAGCTGGTCGACGGTCAACCCGCCGAATGCGAGCCGGAATGGGTCGACGCCG
>JAQGNM010000203.1 GCA_028291845.1 Massilia sp.
TATGCCTGATGACCATAGTAAATCGGTACCACCCCTTCCCATCCCGAACAGGACCGTGAAACGATATTACGCCGATGATAGTGCTGCAACCAGTGTGAAAGTAGGTTATCGTCAGGCTAGTTATAGTAGAAAACCCCGGTGCTCGATGAGCGTCGGGGTTTTTTTACGTCCGTAATTTCGAATTCGCTATTCATTCCGCTGGTACAACCTTCACAAACTGGTAGGCTTGCGTCCAAGCAATGCTGCAAATCAAGACACTTCGTGAGAAAGCAAGCAAACATCTCGCTTTCTCCTAAGAAAGGACGCCCGCCATGCCACTTTTTCGTGCTATTCCCGTGCTCAGCGTGCTGCTGATCTCTACTGTATTGCACGCGCAGCCCCTGCCTGCCGGCGTTAAAAATGCCCTGCAAGGCGAGCGCATCGGCCTGCTCGATGCCGGTAAATTGAAACTCACCGATGGCAGCTGCGTCGATTGCGCCAGTGCTCCGCAATCGCTATGGTACTTCAGAGACGACGTCATCGCCGCACCGACCTCGGCCGACCTGGTCGCCGGCGTCAATCCAAAACTCGACCGCCGCGCCGACATTGCCGAATGGGCGGCGATGCCCGCCGCACGCAATTTGCTGTATCCGTCGGTCACCTGGCTGGGCGCCTCGACCATCATCGACAGCGCGCGCATCGATGGCGCCACGGTCACGCCTGCCGGCGGTCAGCCGATTGCCTTGTCGCTTGCGCCCAAGCTGTCGACCAACCGCTCATACGTCAATCCGGCAACCACGGCTTATTTCGACAAGCGCCCGCTGCGCATGCGTGGCGCCGTCAGCGAGAAGGATGGAAAACCACTGTTCGTCGCCCGCATGCTGTGGCCGGCAGACTTTGCCATCGACGCCACACGCCTGACGGCGCAGCCTCTGCAAGGCGCCGCCGGTCTTGGCGAATTCGTGCGCGACAAGGCGCTGGCTGCCGATGGCCGGCTGGCCAACCGCCTGGTATGGGAGCGCACTCCCGGCGCCGCGCGCGGCATTGCCGGCAAACCCGTCCTCGGCATCATGCTCAACGGCGCCCAGGGCGATGACGACGAATCGATAGGCGGCCATTTCGCTGTCGCCACCGGCCGCTTCGGCCCACACGGCGAATGGGCCGACTGGGCCACCAATAATTTTTATAATCTCGACACCGTCAGCGAGAAGGGGATCATCGCTGCCACCGTGCCGATGGATAACTACCTGATGGACCTCAACAGCGGCCAGCAGTATTACCGGCCGTCGTACATGCTGATCGCTGTACTGAACAAGGACCGCACCGCGGTGGCGTACCAGGGCG
The DNA here is from genome assembly GCA_028291845.1 of Massilia sp. Classification (GTDB taxonomy): domain Bacteria; phylum Pseudomonadota; class Gammaproteobacteria; order Burkholderiales; family Burkholderiaceae_D; genus JAFCUW01. Next base: position 1,324 of record JAQGNM010000203.1, read on the forward strand.
GTGTGCAGCGAACCCTGAACCATTTTTATCGCCATGACATGACTTACGATGGCGCCACCAACAACTGCTCTGGCTTGAGCATCGACGTGTTTCGCGCGCTCGGCTGGAATGTGCCGGAGCGCGGCCCGACCAATCGCATCAAGGCGGTGGGCGCCTACGCCTACGTGGCGGCCAAGGAGGCCAGCCTCAAAAAGGGCCGCGGCATCTACGACTACCTGACGGAAGAGACCACGCGCTTGCTGCCCGCGGTGGCCTTCGATGCACTCGGCGTGGACCTGCTTCAGCTGGTGGGCGCGATGCCGGCCGCGCCGCGCGCACTGTCGGGCTACGAGCAGCAGCTCAAGGACGATGTCGAAGCGATCATCCTGGTGAAAATTCCGCAAGTGCCGTCAAGCCGTGTGCCTGGCGCCGCGCCCGCCTATTCGTTCGACGATTACATGTCGCGGGTGCCGGCCGACCAAGCGCAGTGGCAAATCGTGCCGGTGCCGCCGCGGCCGTTTCCGGCCGCCCTGCGTGACGCCAGCACAAATGCGCCGGCGTCGCCATCGCTGGTGCCGCTGCCGGTGGCGGCGGTTGGCATGGCCGGCCTGTTCGGCGGCGGCGCGCTGTGGCGCCGCCGCCGCAAGCAGCCGGTCGACAAGGCTTGAGCGGCTTGGGCGGATAACGCCAACCCGGTGCTAGATCAGTTTATCGAGCGTGATCGGCAAATCGCGCACCCGCTTGCCGGTGGCGTGATAGACCGCGTTGCCCAGCGCAGCGGCGACGCCGACGATGCCGATCTCGCCGATACCCTTCGCCCCAAGCACATTGATGTGCGGGTCGTCCTCGTCGACCACGGAGACGTCGATCACGCCGATGTCGGCATTGACCGGCACGTGGTAGTCGGCCAGGTTGGCATTGACGGCGCGACCGGTTCTCCAATCCATTTCGGTTTTTTCCATCAGGCCCATGCTCAGCCCCCAGACAATGCCGCCCATCAGCTGGCTGTGGCCGGTCTTGCGGTTCATCAGTTTGCCGATACCGTAGACGCCGACCACGCGCGGCACGCGGATGGTGCCAAGGTCGGGATCGACGTGCACCTCGACGAACACGGCGCCGAAGGAATGCATCGAATATTGCTTTTTCTCGTCGCCCGGTTTCGACTCGCTGTACGCCTCGACGGCGGCGCCGCCGTGCCTTGCCATCACCGTCACCATCGGCTCGCGCCGGTCAGGGCGCTGGCGATCGATCAGCCAGCCGTTTTGCACGTCGACCGCCTCCGGTGCGAGACCGGACAGGGGCGAGTCGCGGTCGGCCACCGCCATCGCCACCAGTTTTTCGCGCGCCGCCTTGGCAGCCGCATAGACCGCGGGCCCCACGCTGGCGGTGGTCTTGGAGCCGCCGGCGCCGGGCGACTCCGGTTGCAGCGTGTCGCCCAGCTCGAAGCGCACTTTATTGACCGGCAGTCCGAGCGCCTCGGCGGCGATCTGCGTCATGATGGTGTAGGTGCCGGTACCCAAGTCGTGGGTGCCGCAGCGTACCAACGCGGTGCCGTCGGCGCGGATCAGGGCGGAGGCCTTGGCGGCGTCGCGGTTGGCCGGATAGGTGGCGGTGGCCATCCCCCAGCCGACCAGCATGCGCCCGCTGCGCATCGAGCGCGGTTCGGGCGTGCGCCTGGACCAGCCGAATTTTTCGGCGCCGACCCGGTAGCACTCGCGCAGCGATTTGCTGGAAAACGGCAGCTCCTTCTCGGGATCCTTGTCGGCGTAATTTTGCAGGCGCAGCGCGATCGGATCGATATTCAAGGCATACGCCATTTCGTCAATCGCGCACTCGAGGGCGAAGCTGCCCGATGCTTCACCGGGCGCGCGCGTATAAGTGTGGGCGCCCAGGTTCATGGTCGCCATGCGCTGGGTGGTCTGCAGGCTCTCCGCCATGTAGAGCGACTTGGTGATGGTGGTCGAGGGTTCCGAAAAATCGAGCACGAAGGAATTGCTGCTGACGGTGTCGTGCATCAGCGACTTCAGGGCGCCATTCGGCGCCGCGCCCAGCCGCATTCTCTGCTCCGTCATCGGCCGCGATCCGACCGGCCCGAACATTTGCGTACGCTCGAGAGCCAGCTTGACAGGCGTGCCGGTCATCTTGGCCGCCATGGCGGTGAGCATGACGTGCGACCAGGCGCTGCCCTTGCTGCCGAAGCCGCCACCGAGAAAAGGGCACAGCACACGGATGTTTGAAGGATCGATGCCGAAGGTCCTGGCGGCCGTTTTTTGTACGCCCGAGATGTTCTGGCTCGAGTCATACAAGGTCAGCTCGTCGCCCTGCCAGGCGGCGATGGTGGCGTGCGGTTCCATCGCATTGTGGGTTTCGATCGGCGTCGTGTACATGGCGTCGAGCCGCTTGGCGGACTGACTGAAAGCAGCCACCGCATTGCCGCGCGTGGCATCGGTTTTTTCGCCGGGCCGGCGCGGCGGCGGCGTTTTCAGCGATTTTTTGGCGGCCTGCATGCCCAGCACCGCCGGCTTCGCGGCGTAGCGGATCTTCAGACTTTGTGCGGCATGGCGCGCGTGTTCCAGGGTGTCGGCCACCACCACCGCAACCGGCTGGCCGTTGTACTTGACGCTGGCGTCCTGCAGCAGGGGCGTGGGCGCCGCCGGTGGCGATCCTGATGGCGACCCCGATTCCTGCTTCGGCACCGGCAGGCGCGGGGCGTTTTTATACGTCATGATCAGCAGCACGCCGGGCAGGCTGCGCGCCATGCTGTCGTCGATCGACACCACTGTGCCGCTGGCGATGGTCGATTGCACGATCACCGCCTGCGCCAGGCGCGGCAGCGGATGCTCCGCCGTGTAGCGCGCGCCGCCGGTGACTTTCAAGCGGCCGTCGAGCCGGTCCAGTCCCTGCCCGATGATGTGCACCGGCGTGCCATTTTGCGTGCTGTTTTGCGTACTCATGCGCGTCCCTCCGCCAGCCACAACGCGCGCACCACGGCGTTCTGTGCCAGCTTGATTTTAAAATTATTGTCCTTGAATGCGCGCGCACCGGCGGTCAGTAGCTGCGCAGCCTGACGGCAGCTCTGCTCGGACAAGGGCTTGCCGACCAGCGCGGCCTCGGCCGCCGCCAGCCGCCACGGTTTATGTGCGACGCCGCCGAGCGCCAGGCGCGCTCCGCGCACCACACCGCCATCGATGTCGAGGGCGGCCGCCACCGACACCAGCGCGAACGCATAGCTGGCACGGTCGCGCACTTTCAGGTAATGCGCGTGCAGCGCGAACGGCGACGCCGGCAGTTCGACCGCGACGATCATTTCGCCCGGCTGCAAATTGGTTTCGATCTGCGGCGTGGCGCCCGGCAGGCGGTGAAATTCGCCGATCGGGATGCGGCGCTCTCCCTTGCTGGACGCGATGACGACCTGCGCATCGAGTGCGGCCAGGGCGACGTTCATGTCCGATGGATTGACGGCGATGCAGGACGGGCTGTGACCCAGAATGGCATGCATGCGATTGAAGCCTTCGCGCGCGCCGCAGCCCGATCCGGGCATGCGCTTGTTGCACATGTCGAAAGCGACGTCGGTGAAGTAGCCGCAGCGGGGGCGCTGCATCAGGTTGCCGCCGAGGCTGGCCATGTTGCGCAGTTGCGGCGACGCGCCCGACAGCAGCGCCTGCGCCAACAGCGGATAACGCTGGCGCACCAGCGGGTGGTTGGCGGTGTCGCTGTTTCTTGCCATCGCGCCGATCAGCAGGCCGCCGCCCGGCTGCTCGGCAATCTGGTCGAGGCCGATACGTGAAATGTCGACCAGACGCGCCGGGTGTTCGACATCGCCTTTCACCAGGTCGAGCAGATTGGTGCCGCCGGCGATGAAGCGGGTGCCCGGCTGCTGCGCCAGCGCGAGGGCCTGCGCGCGGTCACGCGCGCGTTCATAAAACATCGATTGCATGCGCTGCTCCTCAGGCGGGTTTCGACGCGACCTGGCGGATCGCGATCACGATATTCGGGTAAGCGCCGCAGCGGCAGATATTGCCGCTCATGCGCTCGCGGATTTCATCGTCGCTCAGCGCAGGCGCCTTGGCGACGTTGGCACTGACCGCGCTGGCGGTGCCGGCACGCAGCTCGCTGATACAGGCAGTGGCCGAACAGATCTGCCCTGGCGTGCAGTAACCGCATTGAAAGGCGTCATGCTCGATGAAGGCGGCCTGCAGGGCGGACAGATTGTCGCCTTGCGCAATGCCCTCGATGGTGGTGATCGCATCGCCCTCATGCATGACCGCCAGGGTCAGGCAGGAATTGATGCGGCGGCCGTTGACCAGCACCGTGCAGGCGCCGCACTGGCCGCGGTCGCAGCCCTTCTTGGCGCCGGTCATGCCGATGTATTCGCGCAGCGCGTCGAGCAGGGTCACGCGCGGCTCCAGCTGCAGCTGATGGTCCTTGCCATTGATGTTCAGTCGCACCGCTTGCGCCGGGGCGCGCGGGATGGGCGCCGGCGGCGCCGCGGCAGGCGCTTGCGCGGCCGCCTCGGCCAGCGCCGCCGGGGTCTTGGTGGCGGCGGCGGCTGCCAGCGCGGATTGCAGGAACCCGCGCCGGGTCAGCGACGGCGAGGAATCATCGGGAGGAGTGGCGGACATGGGAAGCTTTCGCGGGAGGGTGCGATCCATTATGCGGATGAGCCGAACCGGTTCCGTTAGGTGCTTCACACAAGACGGCGAATGACCGATTTCATACACGATTGGCGCTTGATTCTCCTCAATACGCGACAGTCTCGCACCGCCATCATCAGTGCCGGCCTCAACAATCATGACGGGAGAAAACATGCGGGCATTTTGTCGTATTTACGCCTTGGCGGCGCTTGCGTTCACACTGCTCGCCTTGCACGGCTGCGGCGACCGGCACGCCGCCGCCGTGCCGCCGTCCAGCGTCCAACTGGCGCGCACCAGCCACGGTGTGGTGCACGTCACCGCCGCCGACTTTCGCGGCATCGGCACCGGGCTGGCCTATGCCTACGCGCAGGACAATCTGTGCATGCTGGCCGACAGCATGCTCACTGTCCGTGGCGAGCGCTCGCGCTATTTCGGCGGCGCCGCCTACGCCACCGCGCCCGTCAACGGCGAATACGGCGCCGCCAGTTTTTATTTGTCGCTTAATAATGAAGACAGCGATTTTTTCTTCAAGGGCTATCTCGACCTCGAACAGCTGCGTGCCGGCTACGCCGCCGGTCCGGCCAAAGTGCGCGATCTGCTGCACGGCTACGCAGCCGGCTACAACCGCTACCTGGCCGATGCCCGCGGCCGTTATCCGGCAGCGTGCGCCGGCGCCGCGTGGGTCAAGCCGATCACTGTCGACGACGTCATGCTGATGATCGCCGAGAAGGCGCTGCACGCCAGCGGCGAAGTGTTCGCGCAGGAGATCGTCGACGCCGCCCGCACGCCGGGCGCCGCGCCGGTACTGGCAGCTCGCCCGGCGCGGCCGCTCGACGGCGCCTTCCTCACGGCGCGCCTGAGCACCTCCACCGCCAGCAAATTAGGCAGCAACGGCCTGGCGGTCGGCCGTGAACTGTCCGCCAGCGGGCGCGGCATCCTGCTCGGTAATCCGCATTACCCGTGGAGCAGCACCGACCGCTTTTACCAGGCCCACTTGACCATCCCCGGCCGCTACGATGCGATGGGCGTCACCCTTGGCGGCTTGCCGGCGGTGGTCATCGGCTTCAACCGTGATCTGGCCTGGACCCACACGGTCACCCAGGCCATCCACTTCACCACCTTCAAACTGCATCTCGATGCGCGCGATCCGCTGGGCACCACCTATCTGGTCGACGGCGTGCCGGTGCGGATGCGTTCGCGCACGGTGAGCGTCGACCTGCTTCAGGCCGATGGCGCCATGCTCGCCAAGTCGAAAACCTTCTGGTCGAGCGCGCACGGCGCCGTGATCGTCAAGCCGGCGGCCGGCATCGACTGGACCAGGGACAGCGCCTACGTGCTGGCCGACGCCAACCAATACAATACCCGCGTGATGGCGCAATGGCTGGCGATCGGCTCGTCGCACAGTGTCGGCGAATTGAGGGCGGCGCTCGACGGCGTTGCCGGCCTGCCGTGGGTGAACACCATCGCCGCCGACCGTGACGGCGCCACTTTGTACGCCGACGCCAGCGTGGTGCCGCACATGAGCGCGCAGATGTTCGCATCCGACTGCCTTGTAATGCCGGCCTTGCTCGCGTTTGACGGCTCACGCGCGCGCTGCGCCTGGGGCGTCGTTGTCGGCGCTCCTGCCGGCATCAATGCGCCGGCCAACGCGCCGTGGCTGATGCGCGCCGATTACGTCGGCAATTCGAACGACAGCTACTGGCTGAGCAATCCGCGCTCCTTGCTGAGCGGGCCGGCGCCGTATGGTTATTCGCCGCTGTACGGGCGCACCGGGGTCGCGCAGATGCTGCGCACCCGTCTCGGGTTTTTGCAGTTGGAAGAGAGAATCGCCGAGCGCCGCCCGATCACCATCGAGGACGTGCAGAGACTGATGTTCGCCAACCGCGTGCACGCTGCCGAGCTGATACTGCCGGAGTTCCTGCCGCGCTGCTTCGCTGCCGCCGATCCCGTCTTGACGCCGGCGTGCCGGGCACTGGCCGCCTGGGATCGCCGCGCCAATCTGGACAGCCGCGGCGCCGTGCTGTTTCGCGAGTTCTGGAATATCGCCAGCGCTACGCCGGACAAGTGGGCGGTGCCGCTCGACCCCGCCGACCCTGTGCGCACTCCGCGCGGCTTGTCCGCAGGCGCGGTGCCAGCCATGCTGCAAGCGCTGCGCATCGCCACCGACAAGCTGCAGACCTTCGGCATTCCCCTCGATGGCCGGCTGGGCGACTACCAGGACGACGCCGGCCCCGGCATGCGCGTACCCGTCCACGGCGCCATCGGCGACATCGACGGCGCCTACAATTCGATTCACATGAACAGCAGCCTCGATGCACGGGGCTATCACGATATAGCCTGGGGCAGCAGCTACATCCAGACGGTGACGTTCGACGAAGCCGGCCCGGTCGCCATGGGCATGCTGTTGTACGGCCAGTCAGTCGATCCCGCCTCGCCGTATTACAAGGATCAGCTGCCGGCGTATGCGGCCAAGCGTTGGCCGCGCTTACCGTTCACGCCGCAGCAGGTTCGCAGCGATCCGCAGTATCGCGTCACGACTCTGAAAGAATAGAGCCGGGGCCCTTGCGCCGCGCCGGCCGCTTTGCTATAGTTCGCCTCCCCGAGAAATTGGTTAACAAAAACAAGAACTTGGGGCCGTTGTTGATGACGGTAAGAGAAAAAAAGAGTTTGACAGTGCAGGACGAATCCTACATAATCTCATCTCTCTGCTGCGACGAACACAACGCTTCGAAACGCACAGACAGCAGTCCCGAACAAAGTTCTTTAACAATTAACAGTCGATAAGTGTGGGCGTTTGATGAAAGTGCCAA
>JAQGNM010000252.1 GCA_028291845.1 Massilia sp.
GCAACAAGCTGGCCGGCCAGGTCGCCAACGCGGCGCCGACCAGGTCGCCCGAGGCATCGCAAAGCGCGGCCGGCAAGGTCACCGCCAAGGTCGAGGAACGTCCGACCGCGGCCAACGAATCGAAGGACCGCCTGAAGCTGTCGAAAGCCGATGCGGCCGGCGCCGCCGCCGGCGGCAAGTCGGCAACGGCGGACGCCGAAGACAAGATTGCCAAGGAACGCGCCCTGGCCGACGCCAGCGCGCGCGTCAAAGAGCTGGAAAAGAACGTCAACGACCTCGAAAAACTGATGGTCGTCAAGAGCAAGGCCGGCACTGAAGCGAGCAATACCGCCGAAGCGGCAGCCAGCGCGCCGGCCGCCGCCGCTCCTGCCGCTGCCGTCAAGCCGGCCGCGCCGGTGGCCAAGCCGAAACCGGTCGTCAAGGAGGCGCCGCCGCCGGCCGAACCGACCCTGGTCGAAACGCTGATGGACAACATCACCACCATCGGCGCCGCCCTGGCGGTGATTTTGCTGGGCCTGTTCGCGCTGTCGCGCCGCCGCAAGAAGGACACCCTGGTGCCGACCGAGCCGTCGATCCTGGGTGCGCCGACCGACCAGGCGCAGTCGATGTTCGCCGAAACCGGCGGCGCCAGCGTCGACACCAGCAACAGCGTGTTCAACTCCAGCTTCGCGCCATCGGCCAGCCAGCTGGACACCAATGAAGTCGACCCGATCGCCGAAGCGGACGTCTACATCGCCTACGGACGCGACGCCCAGGCCGAGGAAATCCTCAAGGAAGCGCTGCGCAACCACCCCGAGCGCCATCCGGTGCGCCTGAAACTGCTGGAAATTTACGCCGCCCGCAAGGACCAGCGCGCGTTCGAAACCCAGGCCGGCGAACTGTATGCGATGACCAAAGGGCAGGGCGAAGAGTGGCCGCAGGCCGCCGCGCTGGGCCTGTCGATCGATCCGAACAATCCGCTGTACGCCAATGCCGGTGTGAGTTCGGGCGCTGGCGTCGCCGCCGGCGCCGCTGGCTTGCTGGCGGCCGACGCGCTGGCCGAACAGGAAGTGCTGCGCCAGATGGCGATCGCCAGCGGCGAAGATCTCAGCTTCGACGACATCGATCACGCCAAGACCGCCTTGCCCGAACCAATCGCCGCCACCCCGGCGGACCACAACTCGCTCGACTTCGACCTGGGCAGCCTCAGTTTCGACGAGCCGCCGCCGCCGACCGTGGTGGAGCCGAAGCATTCGAACGACATCGATTTCACCAGCGAGCCAGTGACCGAATCGCTGGTGGCGCCGGCCCTGCCGGCCGAGGAAGAGACCTTCGACCTGGCCTTCGACATGGATTTCGACAAGCCGGCCGCGGCGCCAGCTCCGGCAGCCGAGCTCAAATCGCTCGACAGCATCCACCTCGATCTGGCCCACCCTGATTTGCCGTCGGACGTCAACACCATCGATCTGTCGGGCGCCTTCGATCTGCAGGACTTGCCGGCGCTGCCCGGCTCGCCCGAGAGCGACGCCATGGCTTTCCCGGCTGTCGCCGCCACCGGCGCCTATTCGGAAAACGCGCCGCTGGTCAATCCGCTCGACGACCTCGATGCGATGAGTTTCGATTTGCCGACCACGCCATCGAATTCGGTAACGCCGCCCGAGACCATCATCGCGCCGATGATGGAAGACGATCCGTTCGCGTTGCCCGACTTCACGCAGACGGCGTCGCCCGCCCTCAGCTCCGGCAGCGACCTGCCGGAACTGGCGTTCGCCATGCCGCAGACGGCAAGCCCGGACTTCGCCGCGCCGACGCCGGCGCCTTCGTATGCCAGCGCGCCGCATTTCGACATGTCCGGCATCGACCTCGACCTGCCGTCGGAAACGCCGCTCACCTTTACCGCCGCACCCGACGTGGCCGAAGCGCCGGCGGCCGGCGCCGAACTGTCGGCCGCCCACATGGAGATGGAAACCAAGCTCGATCTGGCCATCGCCTACCAGGAAATCGGCGACAAGGAAGGCGCCCGCGAGCTCTTGGATGAAGTGATCAAGGGCGGCAGCAGCGAACAGATCGGCCGCGCCAACGAGATGCGGCTCAAGCTGGCATAATTCGTTTGCTCTGCACCACGGGCCGGTCGGGGATACCTTGCCGGCCCGTTTTCTTTGTACTTCGCCCTTAGCGCATTGGACTCAATTTGAAACGGATCGCACTCGGCGTCCAGTACGACGGCTCGCCGTGGAACGGCTACCAGAAGCAGCTCGACCGGCACACCGTCCAGGACCAGCTGGAAATCGCCCTGGCGAAGTTTGCCCGCGTGGACGTCGCCACCACCTGCGCCGGCCGCACCGACACCGGCGTGCATGCGCTCGAGCAGGTGGTGCATTTCGATACCGGGTTGACGCGCGACGTGCAGTCGTGGGTGCGCGGGGTGAACACCTTTTTGCCCGATTCGATCGCCGTACGCTGGGCCGCCGAAGTGCCGCAGCCGCTCGATCCATTGCAGGAATTTCACGCCCGCTTTTCGGCACGGGCGCGCACCTATCATTACGTGCTGTACAACCACCCGGTGCGCTCGCCGCTGTTGGCGGGCAAGGCCGGCTGGACCTTCCGCCCGCTCGACCTCGAGCGCATGCGCGAAGGCGCCGCCCACCTGATCGGCCAGCATGATTTTTCGGCGTTTCGTTCCTCGCAGTGCCAGGCCAAGTCGCCCGTCAAGGACATGCAGGAGATCCGCATCGAGCGCTACGGCGACGCCTTTGTGTTCACCCTGCGCGCCAACGCCTTTTTGCATCACATGGTGCGCAACCTGGTCGGCTCGCTCATCTATGTCGGCAACGGCCGCAAGGAGCCCGCCTGGATCGGCCAGCTGCTGCGCGAGCGCGACCGCCACGAGGCGGCGCCCACCTTCATGCCGGACGGTTTGTACCTGGCGAAAATCGATTACGATCCGAAGTGGGGACTGCCGCAGGAATCCGCAGACCCGGGCAACCCGCTGCCGTGGTTCACAATCTAGGGAGTCTCTCCATGCACCGCACCCGTATCAAGATCTGCGGCCTGACCCGGCTTGACGACGTCGAAGCGGCAGTCGCCGCCGGCGCCGACGCCCTCGGCCTGGTGTTTTACGCACCCAGCCCGCGCGCGGTGGCGGCGGCGCAGGCGGCCGCCCTGATCGCGGCGATGCCGCCGTTCGTCACCCCGGTCGGGCTGTTCGTCAATGCCACCCCGGCCGAGGTCAGGGCGGTCACCGGCACGGCGCCGATCGCCCTGCTGCAGCTGCACGGCGATGAAACGCCGCAGCAGTGCGCGGACATCGCCGCGGCGGTGCGCCTGCCGTTTATCCGCGTGTTTCGCGTCAAGCCTGCCACCACCGGCGCTGAACTGCTAGAATATGAAGCAAGGTACCGCTCCGCCAGCACCTGGTATGCAGGTCTGTTGCTCGACACCTTTGTCGATGCCTACGGTGGAGCAGGAAAGGTTTTTGATTGGTCTCTCATTCCAAAAGAACTCGCGCCTCGGGTCGTTTTAAGTGGTGGCTTGAGCGTACAAAACGCGACTGACGCGGTGGTTGGCGTTCGTCCCTTTGCCGTCGACATCAGTTCCGGTGTCGAACAGGCCAAGGGCATCAAGGACGCCCGCAAGATTGCCGATTTTGTCCAGGCCGTGCGAACGGCCGACGCCACTCCCAAGGAAGACCCTCATGACAGCCCAGAATCCCACCCGCGCCATCGGCGCGAAGATGCACCAAGCCACTGACTACCAGCTGCCCGACGCGCGCGGCCACTTCGGCCCCTACGGCGGCTCGTTTGTCGCCGAAACGCTCAGCCACGCGCTGGCCGAGCTGACCGAAGCCTACGCCAGATACAGCCACGATCAGGATTTTCTGGACGAGTACCGCTACGAGCTGAAACACTTCGTCGGCCGTCCTTCGCCGATCTATCACGCCAAGCGCTGGTCCGAGCAGATCGGCGGGGCCCAGATCTTTTTCAAGCGTGAAGACCTCAATCACACCGGCGCCCATAAAATCAACAACGTCATCGGCCAGGCGCTGCTGGCCAAGCGCATGGGCAAACCGCGCATCATCGCCGAGACGGGCGCCGGCCAGCATGGCGTGGCCACCGCCACCATCTGCGCCCGCTTCGGCCTCGAATGCGTGGTCTACATGGGCAGCGAAGACGTCAAGCGCCAGGCGCAGAACGTCTACCGCATGAAACTGCTGGGCGCCACCGTGGTGCCGGTCGAATCGGGCTCGAAGACCTTGAAGGACGCCTTGAACGAGGCCATGCGCGACTGGGTGACGAATATCGAAAACACCTTTTATATCATCGGAACGGTGGCCGGCCCGCACCCGTACCCGATGATGGTGCGCGATTTCCAGGCGGTGATCGGCGAGGAGTGCTTGTGGCAGATGCCGGAAATGATCGGCCACCAGCCCGATTACGTGCTCGCCTGTATCGGCGGCGGCTCCAACGCCATGGGCATTTTTTATCCCTATATCGACCAGAAAAACGTCCGCCTGATCGGCGTCGAGGCGGCCGGCCACGGTATCGAGACGGGCAAGCATGCCGCCGCCTTGGGTGGCGGCACGCCCGGCGTTTTGCACGGCAACCGCACCTACCTGCTGCAGGACGAGAACGGCCAGATCATCGAGACCCACTCGGTGTCGGCCGGCCTCGACTATCCCGGCGTCGGTCCCGAACACGCCTGGCTGAAGGACATCAAGCGCGCCGAATACGTTTCGATCACCGACGAAGAAGCGATCGCCGCGTTTCACGATTGCTGCCGCATCGAAGGCATCATCCCGGCGCTCGAATCGTCGCACGCGATTGCCTATGCCCTCAAGCTGGCCGCCGGCAAAAGCAAAGATGAATCGATCCTGGTCAACCTGTCGGGCCGCGGCGACAAGGACATGCACACCGTGGCGGAGCGGATGGGACTCGACTTCAGTTAAGTTTTTTATTACTGACAGCACCCATTCACCCTACAAGAAAGCACCGCCATGTCCAAAATCGCAGCAACCTTCGCCGCCCTCAAAGCGGCCAACAAGACCGGCCTGGTCACCTTCATCACCGCCGGCGATCCGGCTCCCGAGCTGACCGTGCCGCTGATGCACGCGATGGTCGCCGGCGGCGCCGACGTCCTCGAACTCGGCGTGCCGTTTTCCGACCCGATGGCCGAAGGCCCGGTGATCCAGCGCGCCTGCGAGCGCGCCCTCAAGTTCAACATCAGTCTGAAAGACGTGTTCAATTTTGTGCGTGAATTCCGCCAGCGTGATACCACCACGCCGGTGGTGTTGATGGGCTATGCCAACCCGATCGAACGGATTGGCGTGGCCGGCTTCGTCGATGCCGCCAGGGCGGCCGGCGCCGACGGCGCCATCGTCGTCGACTACCCGCCGGAAGAATGCGAGGAGTTCGCCGCCGCCATGCGCGCCGCCGATCTCGATCTCATCTTTCTGCTGGCGCCCACCTCGACGCCGGAGCGCATCGCCCAGGTGGCGCGCTTTGGCGGCGGCTTCAGTTATTACGTCTCGCTCAAGGGCGTCACCGGCGCCGGCAGCATCGACACCATTGACGTCGCCCGCAAGGTGGCGGCGATTCGCGAGCACGTCAAACTGCCGATCGGCGTCGGCTTCGGCATCCGCGACGGCGCCACCGCGCGCGCGGTGGCCGAGGTGGCCGATGCGGTGGTGATCGGCAGCCGCATCATCCAGGAAATCGAAAACACGCCGAAGGAGGGCGCTTGCGCGGCAGTGCAGAAGTTCGTCGCCGGCATCCGCGAGGCGCTCGACGCGCCATGAAATAAGGCGGTGAGCAGGCCCAGGTGCCGCACTATCCAGGGGGCGCCTGACCATTCGCCGCACGGAAACGGTCCGCCGCGCTTTTTCTGTCGGTGATAAGCTTGATTCGACTGATGGTTCATAAAATTTCGATGCGGTTCGACAAGCTCGTCTCTTGCGGCTAAACTACCGCCAACTTAAGAATTGCCCGAAGGAGAACGTATGAGTTGGTTGGAAAAACTGCTGCCGCCCCGGATTCAGCGCTCGGACGCCGCGTCCCGCAAGACCATGCCGGAAGGCCTGTGGGTCAAGTGCCCGTCCTGCGAGGCCGTGCTGTACCGCACCGATCTGGAGTCGAATCTGCACGTTTGCCCGAAATGCAGCCATCACATGCGCATTCGCGCCCGTGCCCGCCTCGACAGCCTGCTCGACGAGGGCGGACGCTATGAAATCGGCCAGGAAACCCTGCCGGTCGATACCCTGAAGTTCAAGGACAGCAAAAAGTATCCCGACCGCCTGAAGGCGGCCATGGAAGCGACCGGCGAGACCGATGCGCTGGTGGTGCTGGGCGGCTCGATCATGAGCCTGCCGGTGGTGGTGGCGGCATTCGAATTCGAATTCATGGGCGGCTCGATGGGCTCGGTCGTTGGTGAACGTTTCGTGCGCGGTGCGCAAGTTGCGCTTGAGCAAAAGGTGCCTTTCATCTGCATCACCGCCACCGGCGGCGCCCGTATGCAGGAAGGCTTGTTGTCGCTGATGCAAATGGCGAAAACCACCGCCATGCTGACCAAGCTGTCGGAAAAGAAATTGCCATTTATTAGCGTGCTGACCGACCCGACCATGGGCGGCGTGTCGGCCTCGTTTGCCTTCATGGGCGACGTCGTCATCGCCGAACCGAAGGCCTTGATCGGCTTTGCCGGCCCGCGCGTGATCGAAAATACCGTGCGCGAAAAGTTGCCGGAAGGTTTTCAGCGCGCTGAATTCCTGGTGCAAAAGGGCGCTGTCGACATGATCGTCGACCGCCGCAAGATGCGTGAAGAAATCGCCCGTTTGCTGGCGCTGCTGCAGGGTCAAGCGGTGGAAGTGCTGGCCTGAGCCCGGCTTCGTTTTACATGTTTTACTGACGCGCGCTTTACAGGCGCGCGTTTTATTTTAAGAGTCTTCAATGTCTTCGCTTCCCACAACTTTACCCGCCTGGCTGGCATTACTCGAATCGCGCCACGCCGAAGTCCACATCGACATGGGCCTGGACCGCGTCCGCGCCGTCCAGCAAGCGATGGGCTTGAAATTCGATTGCCCCGTCATCATGGTGGCCGGCACCAACGGCAAGGGTTCGACCTGCGCCATGCTCGAGTCGATTTTGCTGCGCGCCGGCTACAAGGTCGGCCTGTACAGCAAGCCGCACTTTCTCGATTTTAACGAGCGCGCCCGCGTCAACGGCGCGCTGGCCACCGACGACATGCTGGTGGCCGCGTTCGATGCGGTGGAAAGCCGGCGTGGCGACGTTTCGCTGACGTATTTCGAGTTCACCACCCTGGCCATCATGCACTTGCTGGCCGGTAGCAAGCTGGATGTGGCGATCCTTGAAGTGGGCCTGGGCGGACGCCTCGACGCCGTCAATGTCATCGACGCCGATGTCGCCATCGTCACCAGCGTCGACATCGACCACACCGATTACCTGGGAGATACACGCGAAAAGATCGGCTTCGAAAAGGCCGGCATCTTCCGCCCGGGCAAGGCGGCGATCTGCTCCGATCCGGTGCCGCCGGCCTCGCTGATCGCCCACGCCGAGGCGATCGGCGCCGATCTCTGGCTGCTGGGGCGCGACTTCAATTATTCGGGCGACAAGCAGCAGTGGAATTACGGCGGCCGCGGCCAGCGCCGTAATGCGCTGGCTTACCCGAGCCTGCGGGGCGCCAACCAGTTATTGAACGCCGCCGCCGCGCTGGCCGCGCTGGAAGTGCTGCGTCTCGAATTGCCGGTCGGCGCGCAGGAAGTGCGCACCGGGCTGGTGGTGGTGGAGTTGCCAGGGCGCTTCCAGGTGCTGCCGGGGCGCCCGACGGTGATCCTCGACGTCGCCCACAATCCCCATGCCGCCTCGGCG
Source organism: Massilia sp. (assembly GCA_028291845.1). Lineage (GTDB taxonomy): Bacteria > Pseudomonadota > Gammaproteobacteria > Burkholderiales > Burkholderiaceae_D > JAFCUW01. The sequence continues at coordinate 7,857 of JAQGNM010000252.1, forward strand.
CTGGCGCAAAACCTCGGCAACATGGGCTTTCATCCGTACACCTATGCCGTGTTCGGCGTGATGCAGGACAAGGACATTGCCGGCGTGGTGGCGCCGATGGCGCAACACATCGATCACTGGTGTCTGGCAGCGCTGCCGTCGCCCCGCTCGGCCAATCCGGACGATCTGGCCGGCATCATCGACGAACTCACGCCCGACGACGGCCAGGCCAGCGAGCGCTCCATCAAAACCTTCGCCGATCCGGCGCAAGCGTATGCCGATGCGATGAGCCGTGCTGGAGAGAATGATAGAATTGTGGTCTTCGGTTCGTTTTATACCGTTGCCGGCGTCATGGCAGCACGCAAACCCTCTCACCACTGATAAAAAATCGCATGGGCTTGTTCTCTCTCTTCAGTAAAAACAAGCAAGAACCGGCTGACCAGGATAGCGGTTATTTTTCCCGCGAAGAAGATCCGGCTGCCGTGCGAGCCCGCTCCAAGCGGGCCTCGAGTGCCGGCGACCCGGCCGCGCCCCGCACCAGCCGCAAGACCCGCGCCGTCGACGATCCGGTCCTGCCCGAGAAGAAACGCGCGCGCCGCCGCCTGGTCGGCGCTATTGCGCTGGCCCTGGCCGTTGCCGTCGGCTTGCCGATGCTGCTCGATTCCGAGCCGAAGCCGATCGCCAGCGACATTGCCATCCAGATTCCTTCGCGCGACAAGGCGGCGCCCCTGCCATTGCCTGCCAGCCCAGTGGAAGTGCGGCCGAACGCGCCATCGCCGGCCGACACCCTCGATCAAAAAGAGCAATTGGTCGATCCGAACGAGATCAAGACGGTGGCTTTGAACACGACCGCGAAGCCGGCCGCGAAGGTAGAAGCAAAACCCGAACCCAAGCCCGAACCCAAGACCGAGCCGGTCAAGCCGGCGAAGGATGCCGACGCCGAGCTAAAAGCCAAGGCCAGGGCGGAAGCCGAGGCGAAAGCCAGGGCCGAGGCGCTGGCGGAAGCGAAGGCCAAGGCCAAGGCCAAGGCTGAGCTGGAGGCGAGGAAAGCCAAGGCGGAAAAAGCCGAAAAAAAGGATGACGACAACGCCAAGGCGCTGGCCATTCTTGAAGGCAAGGCGCCGGAAAAGAAGGCGGAGGCATCCGGCCAAAAATTCGTGGTGCAGGTGGCAGCCCTTGGTTCGCAGGAAAAAGTGGACGAGCTGCAAGAAAAACTCGGCGCCGCCGGTATCCGTGCCCATACCCACAAGGTGAGCACGCCGTCGGGCGAGCGCATCCAGGTGCGCATCGGTCCGTTCTCGCGCGAGGAAGCCGACAAGATGCGCGCGCGGCTCGACAAGGTCGGCCTCGGCGGCAGCATGGTGCGTCCGGATGGCAAGTAAGCATCGCTTCAATCGCAGGACGACGGCGTGACCGTATTCGATTACGTGGTGTTGTGTATTTTGGCGGCCTCGGTGGTGATCAGCACCTTGCGTGGCCTGGTGAGGGAAATTTTGTCGCTGGTGAGTTGGGTGGTCGCCTTCGTGGTGGCCAATCTGTACGGCGCGCAGCTTGCGCCCATGTTGCCCAGCATGATACCGGGCGACGCCGTGCGCCTGATGGTGGCGTTTGTCGCCCTGTTTCTCGGCGTACGGATACTGATGGGCCTGCTATCGATGGCGATCGGCGCGCTGATCACCGCCAGCGGCCTGAGCCTGGCCGACCGCGGCCTGGGCGGGCTGTTCGGCCTGGCGCGGGGCATTGTAATCGTCTTGTTCGGCGTCATATTGTGTGGGATGACCTCGATCCCCCAGCAAGACTTCTGGAAGCACGCGCTGCTCTCGCCGATGGCGGAAACCGGCGTGCGGACCGTCAAACCTTTTTTGCCGGCTGACTTCGCGCAGCATGTGCATTTTTAATCTTTCTTTCTTCAATATTCAATCTTCAGTTTCGGCTGTTCAGTCTTAGGAGTGCACCATGTGTGGCATTGTCGGCGTCGTCTCGCAACAACCGGTCAACCAGATTCTGTATGACGCCTTGCTGCTGTTGCAGCACCGCGGCCAGGACGCGGCGGGCATCGCAACCAATCACAGCAGCATGTTCTCGATGCACAAGGCCAATGGCCTGGTGCGCGACGTCTTCCGTACCCGTAATATGCGCTCGCTGCAGGGCAATTCGGGCATCGGCCACTGCCGCTATCCGACCGCGGGTTCCTCCAGCGAAGAGGAAGCGCAGCCGTTCTACGTCAATGCGCCGTTCGGCATCACCCTGGCCCACAACGGCAATCTGACCAACCAGGAACAACTGAAGTCGGAGATGTTCAAGAACGACCGCCGTCACATCAATACCGATTCGGATTCCGAAGTGTTGCTCAACGTGCTGGCCCACGAGATCCAGGAAGCCGCCAGCGGCTACACGCTCGACCCGGACACGATTTTCAAGGCCGTTGCCATGGTGCACCGCCGGGTACGCGGCGCCTACGCCGTCGTCGCCCAGATCGCCGGCCATGGTTTGCTGGCGTTCCGCGACCCGTTCGGCATCCGTCCCCTGTGCATCGGCGTCAATGAAACCGACAGCGGCGAAGAATTCATGGTCGCCAGCGAATCGGTGGCGCTGGAAGGCATTGGTTTTCGCTTCCTGCGCGATATCGCCCCGGGCGAGGCGGTGTTCATCGACAACGACGGCGTGTTGCACGAGCGCCAGTGCGCCGATAATCCCTCGCTCAACCCGTGCGCCTTCGAATACGTTTACCTGGCGCGCCCCGATTCGATCCTCGACGGCGCCTCGGTGTACGCCACCCGCCTGAAAATGGGCGAGTATCTGGCCGAAAAAATCCGCAAGGAATTCAGTTCCGGCGAAATCGATGTGGTGATGCCGATTCCCGATTCCTCGCGTCCGGCCGCCATTCAGCTGGCCATGAAGCTCGGTATCGAATACCGCGAAGGTTTCATTAAAAACCGTTACATCGGCCGGACCTTCCTGATGCCGGGCCAGGCGATCCGCAGCAAGTCGGTGCGCCAGAAACTCAATGCCATCGCTTCCGAATTCAAGGGCAAGAACGTGCTGCTGGTGGACGACTCGATCGTGCGCGGCACCACCAGCCGTGAAATCGTGCAGATGGCGCGCGAAGCGGGCGCCAAGAACGTGATTTTCGCCTCGGCCGCGCCGCCGGTGCTGTTTCCGAACGTGTACGGCATCGACATGCCGACCCGCGGCGAACTGATCGCTTACGGCCGCACCACCGAGGAAGTGTGCCGCGAGATTACCGCCGACAAGCTGGTGTACCAGGACGTCGACGCCCTCAAAAAATCGATCTCGGCAGTCAATCCGGCGCTGACCAATTTCGAGGCGTCCTGCTTCGACGGCATCTACGTGACGGGCGACATCACCCAGGCCTATCTGGACCGCCTTGAATATGCGCGCCACAACCCAAAAAGCGCGCCGATCGAGGATGCGGTGGCGACCCACCTGCACCTGGCGCCAGCCACCACGGAGTAAGCGATGAGCGAACCTACAGGGGACAAGCGCAGCTTCGGATTCACCACCACGATTTTGCACAACGACCGCCGCAAACCGATCGAGCACGGTTCGCTGCAAAAGCCGGTGCACACTTCGGTCGCCTTCGGCTACACCGATGCCAGGCAATTGGCCTCGGTGTTCCAGGGCAAGGAGCCGGGCTTCCGCTACGGCCGCCAGGGCAATCCGACTGTCTCTGCACTGGAAGACAAGATCACCAGGATGGAAGACGGCGTCTCGTCGATCTGTTTCGCCACCGGCATGGGCGCCATCGGCGCC
>JAQGNM010000278.1 GCA_028291845.1 Massilia sp.
GCTGGAGCGACCCGGCGTTTCCCGTCGCTTTTCCCTGGTTTAATACGCAGCGCTACTGGCAGGACCGGATACTCGAGTTGCGCGAGCAGGTGGCCTTGATGGATGAAGGGCCGCTGTGGCAGGGCTAGGCAGCCGCTAGCGGCCAGCCTCGGGAATCCATCCCAACAAATCCGTCACGCCGATATCGACCTTCGATTGCGACAACAGTGTGCTGGCCTGGCCGCGGTGATGGGTTTGATGATTAAAAAAGTGCAGCAGCAGCATGCCGAAGTTTTTTTGAAATTCTCCACGGGAATTGCGGTAGGGCACGGCTTGCGCCAGATCGCTTTCCGATCCCTCGGCCGCCAGGGCCGTGATGATCGCATCGAGCCGCCGGCGTTGCGCCAGCAGCACGTCCAGCTCGTCGCTGTATATATGCGCGAGGGCCGGCGGCGCCGCAATCGCGTGCATCGCCTGTAACGAAGCCAGGTTGGCCGGGTGCGCCATGAAGCGGCGCAGCCAGATGGTGTCGCCGGCAACGATGTGGTTCAAGGTTCCCAGGATCGAGCCGAAAAACGCCCCTCGATCGGCCACCAGCGCCTCCTGCGGCAAGCTGGCCGCGGCGGCGTACAGTTTTTCATTCATCGCGGCGTTGTACGACGCCAATAAAACAATGTCTTCCCGGCATGGCATCGGTTTGCGCCTTGATGTCGTTGGTCTCGGTTGGAGGGCTGCGGCCCGCGCAGTGCGGCCGGTTCGGTGATGCTCGGACATTCTGCTGGAAAAAGCAAGATTTGGTCGCAGAGCATCATTGCTTTTACGTAAGGTGCATACACCTTGCGCGCGCGCACGACTCCAGCCCGTCGCCGCGGCGGCGCCTGATCTTGCGCAATCAACCAGTCCGCTTGACCCCTACACTGCCTTCATGAGTTGCAGCTTTATTAACTCGAATGAGGATGCCCGCCGTGCTCCGTCCGATGATGTGGTTCGTATTGCCGCTGCTGGCCTGCATAGCGGCATCCTCCGCCAAGGCCGGGGACTGGGGCATCGTCACCAGCGAGGCGCTTACCGCCGCCGGTCACGAATTTTGCGCGTTGTTCCTCGCCGCGTGGCGCGACAAACCGGGCAGCGAACATTACACGCTGGCCATCCGCGAACGTCCTTTCGGCCGCGGTGGCAACCTGATCTGGATTGATGCCGGCCAGCGCCGGCTGTTACAGCTGCAACTGCCGCCCGGCCGCGGCGCTCTCAAGGCGCTCGCCGACAGCGCCGTCGATAGCGCCTGGGACAGCATGCGCGAGCGCGACCGCGAACGTTGGCTGTTGGTCGACGCCGACCTGGCCGCCGATGAATTGTGATGTTGTGTTGATGTCGACCTGCAGGAGCAAGCCATGTCCCAGCGATTTTCATGTGCCGCATTTCTTGGTTTCGCATTCGCCATCGTGCACGGCGCCGGCGCGACCGAGCTGGTGTATGTACCGGTCAACCCGAACTTCGGCGGCGCGCCCAATAACGCGGCAGGCTTGCTCGCCGGCGCCTCGGCTGTCAACAAGCACGGCGCGCAGACGCCGGGCGGCTCCTTGCTGAACCAGACGCCGCTGCAGCAGTTCAACCAGACGCTCGAACGCATGGTGCTGGGACAGCTGGCCTCGTCCGCCACCTCGAAACTGATGGGCCAGGACGGCAAGCTGGCGCCCGGCACATTTACCACCGAGAATTTTGTCATCACGGTTACCGACCTCGGCGGCGGCGTGCTGCGCGTGACCACCACCGAGAAGGGCACCGGCACCGTGACCTCCTTCGAGGTGGGGCAATGAGCACGCGCCACCTGGCCGCGCTGGCGCTGGCGGGCCTGCTTGGCGGCTGCGCCCACGATCCGGCGGCGGTGCGCGACAACGCCAGCCTCACACCGGCCAACGCCATCACCCGCGACCTGCTGGCGCTGCCGCCGCCGAAAGGCAGAATCGCCGTCGCCGTCTACGGTATCCGCGACCAGACCGGCCAGTACAAGCCGGCCCCCGACAGCTCCTTCTCGACGGCGGTAACGCAGGGCGCGTCGTCGATGCTGATCCGCGCCTTGCAGGACTCCGGCTGGTTCATCCCGGTCGAGCGCGAAAACCTGCAGAATTTGCTGACCGAGCGCAAGATCCTGCGCGCGCTGGAAACGCCGCCGGCGCCCGGCGCCGCGGCCGCGCCGCAAGCGCTGCCGGCCCTGCCGCCGCTGCTGGGCGCGTCGGTATTGATCGAGGGCGGCATCGTCGCCTTCGAGAGCAATGTGCGCACCGGCGGCATCGGCGCGCGCTTTCTCGGCGTCGGGCTGTCGACCCAGTACCGGGTCGATCAGGTCACCGTCAACCTGCGCACGGTGGACATCCGCGGCGGCCAGATCCTGCAAAGCGTGTCGACCACCAAGACGATTTATTCCTACGAGCTGCATCCGAGCGTTTTCAAATTCGTCAACGTCAAGGACCTCGCCGAATTTGAAGCCGGCACCACCCGCAACGAGCCGACCCAGCTGTGCGTGGGGGAGGCGGTAGAGGCGGCGGTGGGCCACCTGGTGGCGCAGGGTATCGAGGCTGGCAACTGGTCCTTGCGCAACGAGGCCGACCGCGGCGACCCGGTGCTGCGCCGCTACCTGGGCAAGGTGCGCCTGGCGGTCCATGGCGGTGCGCCATGAACGCCGGGGCAATCATGCTCGCTGCCGCCGCCCTGGCCATGCTGCCGGCGCCGGCCCGCGCCGGCGACCTGGCGCCCGCCGAGCTGGCAACCGCGGCCGCACCGGCCATGCTTGCACTGCGGGCCAGCCAGGCGCTGGTCACACAGGACGGCTTCGACAACCGCGCGAGCGTGCAGCAGGGGGGCGCCGAC
>JAQGNM010000281.1 GCA_028291845.1 Massilia sp.
CCGATCTGGCCGGCGGCGCCGGTGACAGCAACGCGCAGTGGGGTATTAGCCATGAAAATCTCCAAAGTGGGAAAGAAAACAGTCGTATCCGCCGATGCAATCGAGCACATCCTGGCACGGTGCCCTCATCGCGGGCGGCGCGGGGCGGTCCGGGAAAATAGACATCATACCAAAATACCCTGCGCGCGCCTGTATTCGCGCCCGTAACGACCGCTGCCGCAACCACGGCAAGCACACTGTAAACACGGTGCATAGGTAGCTGTAAAACCGGCGCAAAAACCGGCTCCGGCGACGCCTGAAGAGGGCGCGCGCATGGCGGATCGACCGCGAGTGTAGGCCGATGAAGATCAACTGTCAATTTATATCATTTGTCTTATATAAGACATATAACTTTTCCTGTTTTTACTGGACTGCAATGCGCAATTGTGGTGCAATACCGGCCTATGAATTCCTCCCCTGGTGTTACCAATGTTGCGGGTGCCGATGATGCCAGCAGCCCGAACGGGCCCGCCGCCGCGGCCGGCGCCAGCCTGCCCACCTTCAGTCCCCTGTATCAGCAGATCAAGGCATTGCTGACCCAGTCGCTGCAATCGGGCGAGTGGAAACCAGGCGAACTCATGCCCAGCGAAGTGGAACTTGCCGGTCGTTTCAAGGTCAGTCAGGGGACGGTGCGCAAGGCGATCGACGAGCTGGCCGCGGAAAACCTGGTCAGCCGGCGCCAGGGCAAGGGCACCTTTGTCGCCACCCACCATGAAGAGCGCGCCCATTTTCGCTTTCTCAAGCTGATGCCCGACACCGGCGTGCCGCACCACCCCGACAACACCATCATCGACGTCAGGCGCCTGCGCGCGCCGCCTGACGTGGCCGGCTTGCTCGACCTGAAATCGGGCGACGCGGTGATCTACATCAAGCGCTTGATGTCCTTCGACGGCGCCCCGACCATTCTCGAGGAACTGTGGCTGCCGGGAGCGATCTTCAAGGGACTGACCGCTGAGCGCATCGATCAGTACAAGGGGCCGATGTACGGTCTGTTCGAGTCCGAGTTTGGCACCCGCATGATCCGCGCCAGCGAAAAGCTGCGCGCCGTCGGCGCCGGGCCGGACGCGGCTGCGCTGCTTGGGGTGGCGGAGGGGACGCCGCTGCTGCAGGCCGAGCGGGTGTCGTTCACGTACGGCGACAAGGCGGTGGAATTACGCCGTGGGCAATATTTGACGGTGCATCATCATTATCAGAACGACTTGTCGTAGGCCGTGAGGAGCGCTGCAAAAGCGGTTCAACGCGGTGCAGCAAAATGCCGTAAAAGCGCTTGCCAAAGGAGGCGCGGTCAGCTGGCGCAGAGCGGCGGCTTCAGCAAGAAAATGCTGCCCGGATTAAAATGCAACGGTTAACCGCATATGTATACGCAAGGATTTGTATCAGAGTCGGAATTTTTGATGGTTCGGCGATTTAGATATTGTTGCAGTACAACAAATCGCCGAAAATAGCTGGTTTTCAAGTTCACAATTTTTTGTCTGTAGTTCCAATGGAGGTGTTTGATGTCCGAAGCCGTGAGAGAGGCTCCAAAAAAACAGCGGCCCCAATTCCGTAACATTCACGTTACCGATCTGGGCAACTACCGCATGACCCTGGCCAGTACGGTGTCGATTCTGCACCGTATCAGCGGCTTCATCATGTTTGCCGCCTTGCCGGTGATCTTGTACATGTTGCAGCAGAGCTTGCTGTCGGAAGACAGCTTCAAATACTTCGCCGGCATCATGTCGCATCCGCTGGCCAAGCTGGTCACCATCGGCCTGCTGTGGGGTTATTTTCACCACTTTTGCGCCGGTGTCCGCCACCTGTTCATGGACCTGCACATGGGCATCGAGAAGGATTCGGCGCGCCAGTCCGCAGCTTCGGTGCTCGTCATCAGCCTGCTGCTGACCTTCGTCACCGCCCTCAAATTGTTCGGAGTATTCTGAGATGGCCGATACTAACGTTGCCAACAACCACAACGACGACAGCAATGTCGGCCGCAAGCGCCTGGTGGTCGGCGCCCATTACGGTCTGAAAGACTGGATGGCGCAGCGCATTACCGCCGTCATCATGGTGGTGTACACGGCGGTGCTGTTGATCGCTTTTCTCACCGGCCAGAATTTCACCTATGAAGGCTGGGCCGGCCTGTTCGCCCGTCAATGGTTCAAACTGTTCAGCCTGGTCACCCTGGCCGGCCTGTTTTATCACGCCTGGGTCGGCATGCGCGACATCTGGATGGACTACGTCAAGTCTGTCGGCCTGCGTTTGACCTTGCAAATCATTAGCATCGTGTGGCTCGTCGTGTGCGCCGCATGGGCAGTACAAATTCTCTGGAGCGTCTAATCGTGGCAGCCAGCAATAAAACAGCTATTCCAACCCGCCGCTTCGACGCGGTCATCATCGGCGCCGGCGGCTCGGGCATGCGCGCCTCGCTGCAACTGGCCGAAGCGGGCCTGAACGTCGCGGTGCTGTCGAAAGTGTTTCCGACCCGCTCGCACACCGTGGCGGCGCAGGGCGGCATCGGCGCCTCGCTCGGCAACATGAGCGAGGACGACTGGTACTGGCACATGTTCGACACCGTCAAGGGCGGCGACTACCTGGGCGACCAGGACGCCATCGAGTTCATGTGCCGTGAAGCGCCAAAAGTCGTCTACGAGCTGGAACACTTCGGCATGCCGTTCGACCGCAATCCGGACGGCACCATCTACCAGCGTCCGTTCGGCGGCCATACCGCCAACTTCGGCGAAAAGCCGGTGCAGCGCGCATGCGCCGCCGCCGACCGCACCGGTCACGCCCTGTTGCACACCCTGTACCAGCGTAACGTCCGCGCCCGCACCCATTTCTTCGTCGAATGGATGGCGCTCGACCTGATCCGCGATGCCGACGGCGACGTCGTCGGCGTGGTCGCCCTGGAGATGGAAACGGGCGAATGCATGATCCTGGAAGCAAAAACCACCATCATGGCAACCGGCGGCG
>JAQGNM010000291.1 GCA_028291845.1 Massilia sp.
CGTCAGTTTTTGCTACTGGCGCGGCAGCCATGACGACAGCTGGTCCAGGCTGGCCCACCCCGACGCCCGCATGCAGCACCGCTACGACGGCTCGGAAGACTATCTCTCGATCCTGCTGGCCCCGGCCAGCTGCTACTACGAATACGCCGCCGATTACTTCGAATGCGAGGTCCCCCTGACCAGCATCGAACACCTGTACGCCCACGCACCGCTGACGGCGTCGGTGGTCAAGTCGCTCAATCCGCAAATGACCCTGGGCGACGCCCTCGAAGCGGCGTCGGCGATCGGCTATCCCGGCCTGCCGCGGCGCGGCGCCTACCAAAAAGCGGGGCGCTCGCAGCTGAGCTGCTCGGGATCGGCTTCGGCGTAAATCGCCTGATACCGTCACTGTCTTTATACCTTCGCCATAACTTCTGGCCGGGCCGATCGGCTCGGACTGCCCTCCTCCAGCACCACAAGCGCCAGGCCAATGGCCGGGCTGCTTGCGTATGCCCGCGCGCGCAACCTCGCCTTCTCCACCAACACCCCCTGCGCTGTGGCGATAATTCCACAGAGAAACTTGTGTGATGGATCAAACAATAGGGCTAATCCGATGTGATTAGCCCGCCCTCGCGTTGCGTTTTTAGCCGATTCCCCGGGCTACAAGCTATTTTCGCCGGAATAAAAGATATTGAACAAAATTTGCGGCGCCGGGCAAACAGCGCGCTGCGGCGTTTAAATGTTCTCGTACGGCATCATCACTTGTGATTAGCCCATGCTACACTGCTTGTATTGATTCATTTCCACCCCGATACCAGCTACCATGCAGACGAAGTGTGTTTCACTCCTCCCGCATGGCAAGACACAAATATGATGAAATCACTTGCTTCGCTGTGCCTCACCATCGTTGCCCTGGCCGTCGCCGCTCCGGCGATGAGCGCCGTTAAGACCGCCACTTTCCAGACCACGTTCACGATTCTGGAAACCTGCCGGGTCGACGGCAACAATGCCACGAACGCGGCGCCGGTGGTGTCCTGCCAGATGGCGTCGAGTTCGTTTGTAGCATCCCAATCGCAAGCACCAGCACAAGCACAAGCGAGTATGGCAGCCGAAGGCACGCCGGCGTGGGTGGTGACGTTTTAAGTCGGTCGCAGGATTTGGTAATGACATCGGCTGGCTTCGCAGCCGATCATCATCGGTGGCTTTGAGCGCCACCTGATAACAGCGCCACCAATGTGACGCCGTGCCCGTCGAGTACGGGCTGCTCCAGAAGCTTTCAGAACACCACGGTCGCAGTGACGGTATCGCGGTAATCGCCGGGCGCAGGGGTCGCCTGCGCCGGCACCATTCCGTACATCGGAATATTGACGGTCGCGCCCGTTCCCACTCCCGACAACACCGCGGTCCCCAGCGTGCCGTCGCCCCACAAGGGGCCGTCGAGGGTCGACGACAGCCGGTAGCCGACCAGCCCCCCTGCCGCGCTCTTCATCTTGCGCGCGCCGACGTTGTTGGCGCCGGTGCCGCCATTGAGCACGACCTGGTAGGCATTGTTGTTCACGCATTGCACCGACAGCGCACTGGTCGAGCGCAGCGCGCCGGTCAATGTCCCCACCGTGCCGAAACTGAGCGGCGCGCTGTTGATCCTGCAATCGTTGACCACCCTGGCGCGCACCGTGAACGCGAAGCTGCCGCTCTGCCCCGAGGTGCAGGCCGGCTTGACCAGGTTATAAAAGGCGTAGCTGATGGTGGCATGGCCGGCGAAGCTGGAAACGTAATTGGTGTCGGCATTGCCGACGGTGGGCACGGCGGCCAGCGCGCTGCCGGCCGGGATATTGCCCCACACAGTGAAACTCTGGGATATCGAGCCGCCCAGCAGCAGGTTCGGCACATTCAGCACCGACAGGATCGGCACGCTGGCCGACGGCAGCGTGGTCGCGCCGGCGATCGCCGCCGGCGTCAGTGAAGCGTCGCGGTACAGGTTGTATTCGACCTTGGCGCCGCCATTGGTCAGCGTGCGCGGGTTGGCCGACACCGAGCCGGCGCCCAGGCCGATGTTCACGCATACCGTCACGTTCGGAAACAGCACCAGGTAGGGGGGCGCCGCGCTCAACAGGGTCCAGGCGCAGGTGACGGTGCCGGTGGCGCTGACCGTGATGCCGCTGGCCGACAAAGGGCTGACGGCGCCGAAATTGATGTCGCTCATGGTCGCGTTGCAGTTGTCGGCGCGCGCGCTGCCGGCGCCGCAGAATAAAACCAGCGCCATCAGCGCCCAGTAGATCGCCGTCACCAGTCGATTGCCGCCGTGGCCGTGGCGCGTGCGCCGTGCGTTTGTAGTCCGATCGCGTTTCATGGTGCGGATTCCTTCTTCGATGACGGCGGCACGGCGGGGACGCAGTGCAGCGGGCCGATGGTCGGCAAGGGGTCGTTGGCGACTGCCTGCCAGATGAATTCGACGGTGCATCGCTCGCCGCCGGTGGCGCCGGAGCTCAACTCGACGTCGAGGTGATTGTTGCTTGCCAGGTCGTCGATGAAGGCCAGGCCCTCGAAGCCGACCATGGCGCGCTTGCCTCTCTCGCGGTGCGTCAGGTTCACGCCCACCGGCAGCGGCATGCCCTTGGCGTCGACCAGGATGATATTGGCCGCTTCATACGTCTCGATGGGAAACCGTACCAGCATGCCGGACAGGCTGCGCGGATTGACCGCCTGCGTCGTCACCGGCACGCGGCGGTCGGCCGCAAGATCGGTGGTGTCGATCGCCAGCAGGTTGCCGACGTTGGCATTCAAGGTCGGCACCAGCAGGTGGCCGCCGGCATCGGTGACGCCGATTACCCGGTTCTCGTGCAGCACCGGCACGTTGGCGACGCCGCCAGTGCTCACCAGTGCGAAACCGGCGCCGCCGTTGCGGGTGGCCGCCGTCACCCCGTCCATCAGCACCACGGCGCCGGTGCCTTCGAGCGCCACGGTGTTGCCGTTGCCGCTGCCATTGCTTTGCGCGGTCACAGCCAGTTGGCCGTAACGTCCC
>JAQGNM010000299.1 GCA_028291845.1 Massilia sp.
AGCGCCGTCGAAGCGCTCGGTCTTTCGCCCTTGCTGGTGGAGGGCCATCCCCGTAACCTGAAAGTGACGCTGCCGCGCGACCTCGAACTGGCTGCGATGTACCTGGCTTCGCCGTTTTGACCACCTAACCGCACTACTTAACCGACCACTGACATGGCACTCGCATCCTACAATCCCGCACCACCGTTTCGCATCGGCACCGGCTATGACTGCCACGCCCTGGTCGCCGGCCGCAAGCTGGTCATCGGCGGCGTGACCATCCCGCATCGCCTCGGCCTGTTCGGCCATTCCGACGCCGACGTCCTGCTGCATGCCATCATCGATTCGATGCTGGGCGCGGCCGCCCTGGGCGACATCGGCAAACACTTCCCCGACACCGACCCGATGTTCGCCGGCGCCGATTCCCGCACCCTGCTGCGCGAAGTGGCGCACCGCGTGGTCGCCACCGGCTACACCATCGGCAACATCGACGCCACCATCATCGCCCAGGCGCCGAAAATGGCGCCGCACATCCCGCAAATGATTTCGCGCATCGCCGAAGACATCGGCGTCTCTCCCCAGCAGGTCAACATCAAGGCCAAGACCAACGAAAAGCTCGGTTACCTGGGTCGCGAAGAAGGCATGGCGGCCGAGGCGATCTGCATGCTGATCAAGGTGCCGGGGTAAGCAGCCGCACCAGGCAGCCGCGCTTTTCGCCGCACAAAATAACGCCACCGCGAGGTGGCGTTTTACATGAGCGTCAGGCGGCGCTGCCGGCCACCCGCTTGCGCGACCAGGTACTGCCGGCGCAGGCGGCCATGATGGCGCCGATGCCCAGGCATTGCACGGCGCTCAATTGCTCGCCGAGGATCAGCCAGGCGGCCACCGCGCTCACCGCCGGCGATGCGCTCAGCAGGATGCCGAATACATTGGCGGGCAGGTGGCGCATGGCGAACATGTCGAGCAGGTAGGGCAGCATGCTCGACAGGATGGCGATGCCCAGTCCGACCGCCAGCACGTGCGGCGCCAGCAGCAGGCTGCCCGCCTGCGCCGCGCCCAGCGGCACGATGAACAGGGCGGCCAGCAGCATACCGGATGCCACCGCCTGGTTGCCATACTGCGCCACCCGGGCGCCGGCAAAGATGTACAGGCCCCAGCACAGGGCAGCCCCCAGCGCGTAGGCGACCCCGAGCAGGTCGAGGCGGCCGTCGAACGCCCCCAGCGGCAGCAGCACCAATCCCGCCAGCGACAGGCCGACCCACAGGAAATCGATGCGGCGGCGCGAGGTGACCAGGGCGGCGCCGAGCGGGCCGAGCACTTCGATGGCCACCGCAATGCTCACGGGAATCGTTGAAAAGGCCCGGTAAATCAGCAGGTTCATCAGGCCCATGGTGAGGCCGTAGGCCAGCAGGTGGCGCCAGCCGGCAAGCCGCCAGATGCGCCAGGGACGAAACAGCAGCGCCAGCACCAGCGCCGACAGCCCCAAGCGCAATGCCGCCACGCCTTCCGAGCCGACCAGGGGAAACAGCGACTTGCCGATGGCGGCGCCAGTTTGCACGGAAATCAATCCGAGCAGGGCGGCCAGGGTGGGTGCGACGGTGGCGGTGGGCGAATGGCGCAAAAAATCAGACTCGGCAGGCGGGCGGGCTTGCCAGTCTACAGCCCGCCGCCGCGGATATCAAACAGCCCGGATATCGCACAGTACCGGACAGTCACCTCAGAAGCGCAGGCGCACGCCCATCACCAGGTTGCGTCCCGGTAGCGGCACCACGTCCTTCAGGACGGAGGTCGAATAGCGGATGTCCTGATCGAGCGCGTTTTTCAGCAGCGCAAAATAGGTAACATCGTTGTTGCCGACCCGCTGGGTGTACGACAGGTTCAGGTCCAGCTGGGTATACGCGTCGGTCGGCGTGGTTTCATACGAGGCCAGGCGATCCTGCTTCAAGGCATGCAGCGCCGACACGCCGGCGCGCCATGGGCCCTGGCGGTAACCGATGTCGCCGCCGACGCGGGTGGCCGGCTGCAAGGGCAGGCTGCCATCGCCGTCGAGCGCGCCGCGGGAGCGGTCGACGAAACCGTGCCAGGAGACGCCGTCGTGGCCGAGGTTGTAGCTCAGCTCGGCTTCAGCGCCGCGGATGGTGGCATTGGCTTGGCGGAACTGGCGGCGGCGCAATTCGTCGCCGGGATTGCCTTCGTCGTCGAGCAGGGTGCCGTCGATTTCGCCGTAGACGAAGTTCTTTACCTTGTTCTGGAACAGGTTGGCTTTCCAGCGCAACAGCCCGCTGGTCTTTTGCAAGGACAGCTCGACGTTGCGCGAGGTTTCCTTTACAAAGTTGGCATTGCCGATATCGAAAGTGTTGGTGGAATCGTGCGGTCCGCCCGAATACAGCTCGTCGGCGGTGGGCGCGCGCTGCGCCACCGATCCTGTCAGGCCCGTCGAATAACCGGCCATGAACGGCCACAGGGCGCCGACAGAATACGAGCTCAGCTGAAAATCGCGGGCGCTATTGTTCTGCGGCGTACGCTCGACCTTTTCATAGCGGGCGCCGGCGTTCATATCGAGCGGTCCCAGCTTGTGTTCCTCGACCAGGAAGAATGCATGCGATTTCGAGCGGGTGGCCGGCACCGTGTTGGGCGAACCGTCGCTGGCGTTGAGCGCCGCAAAATTGGTGTTTTCGGTCTGCAGGCCGAAGGTGCCGCGCCAGCCGGCCACCGGCTTGTGGCTGATTTCCCAGCGGGTTTCCAGCGAGCGGTTGGTAAAATTGGTCTGCGGCACGCCTTCGAGATCGAGCTCGCTGTGGCGGTAATTGGTGTAGCCGCTCTTGAACTTGAAGTTTTCAAAGCCGGCAAACGGCTCCTTGACCAGGCTGTCGATGTCGAAGCGGCGCTGGTGCATGGTGATTTGCGACGCTTCCAGGGTCGGGATGCCGTAGTCGTTGCCGATCACCCCCGCCGAGGTGCCCACAAAACCCCAGTCGCCGATGTACGAGCCGCCCAGGCCGACGCTGTGCTGGCGGTTGAAGGAGTTGGCCAGCTTGCCGTCCTGCGGGTCGGGGCGGCCGTCAGCGTAGCGCGAACCGGGGATGCGGTAGTCGCCGGCATCGCGCGCGCTGGCATCGAAGTGCACGGCGAACGGTCCCTGGCCGGCGTCGACCGCGACCGAGCCGGTGCCGGAGCGGTCGGCCGAACCGTAGCGGCCTTCGAGCTCGCCGGTCGGCACGCTTTGCAAGGTGGTCGGAATGCGGTCGTTGACCACGTTGACCAGGCCGCCGATGGCGCCCGAGCCGTACAGCAATGCCGCCGGTCCGCGCAGGATTTCGATCTGGCGCGCGGTGGGGCCGTCGGTGGCCACCGCGTGGTCGTTCGACAGGCCGGAGATGTCGGATACGGCCATGCCGTTTTCCAGCACCTTGACGCGCGAGCCTTCCAGGCCGCGGATGATGGGGCGCGAGGCGCCGGCGCCGAAGCTCGAGGCCGACACGCCCAGTTCATGCGACAGGGTTTCGCCGAGCGAGCCGCCGACCTTGTTGTGCAGGTCTTCGCCGGACAGCACCTTGGCCGGGGTGAGAATCTGGTCGCCCTCGGCGTTGCCGAACGGGGTGGCGGTGACGATCACGGTGGTGATCTTGCCGGTACTGGTTTGCGCCGCGGCAAACGATGAAATGGCGGACAGGACGGCGCCTGCGAGCAGGGTGCGCGGGAAGTTTTTGGAAGACACGGTAAATCCTTGAGAAAGCATTGAAGATGCCGGGCGCGGGCCATCGATGGCCCTGCCTGGACTGGCTACATCGTTGCGAAACTCAGGATTGCGGTGGGCCGCGTGAGGAAAAGTGCGCCGTGAACGGCGCCTGGTAGGAAATGAACGCGATCCAGGCGGCCAGCACCGGCGAATGCACCGGCAGGTCGAGCACGAACGGCGCCGTGCCAAGGCAGGCGCCGACGGTGGCGGCGTCGAAGGCAAGGCATGAATGGCCGGCGCCCTGGTGGTCGGCCAATACACGCAGACCGGTTTCCCCATCGATCGTGATCTGGCCGCTGGCCAGCGCGCCGGTGGCCGGCTCGACAGGTTCGACAAGTTCGGCCACCGCCATCATGCGCGAGGCATGGCCGATGCGGTGCGCCAGGCCTTGCCAATGCGAGCACAACATCGCCGCGATCAGGATCGCAACGAGAAGCGCGCGCAAGCGGCTGGATTGATGGCGGGAATGGTGCATGGCGAGGTGAACGAGCAGGCGGCGGCAATGGTAAAAAACCGGATGATTGTATAGCACTTCTGCAAATCCGCCCACATACTGCCGCCGATGCAAATACTGCAAATATAAGTGTAGATGCACTATAATTTGAGCAAGCCATCGACCAATCCCTCGCCATGCATGACGATTTGCACCTGCCACTGGGCTGCACCTGTTTCAAGTTGCGCAAGCTGACGCGGGCGGTATCTCGCCTGTACGACCAGCACCTGGCCACCGTCGACCTGAAAAGCACCCAGTACGTCCTGCTCAATTTTATTGTCCAGGAAGCCATGCCGGTTGCGGTCCTGGCCGAGCGTTTCGGCGCCGAGCGCACCACCATCACCAGAAACCTGAAGCCGCTGATCGACGCCGGCTGGGTCACGCTCGAAGCGGGGCAGGACAGCCGCCAGCGCATCGTCACCATCAGCACCGCCGGGCGCGCCAAGGCGAAGCAAGCCTACGGCGCCTGGCGGGCGGCGCAAGACGCCGTCGAGGCGCTGCTGGGCGAGGCCGGCGTGGCCGCGCTGCACGGCCAGATCGACGCCACATACTCACGCATCACCGACCACACCGAGGACCTGCATGCCCCCCACCCATGACACCATGACCCCGCGCGCCGCCTGGCTGCTGATCCTGGCGGCGTCCGCCATCCTGATGATCACCATGGGCGCGCGCCTGACCACCGGCCTGTTCATGTCGCCGATCAACACCTCGACCGGGCTGGGCATCGCCTCGATCAGCTTCGCGCTGGCGGTCGGCCAGTTCATGTGGGGCGCGGCGCAGCCGGTGTTCGGCGCCATCGCCGACAAATACGGTTCGGTCAAGGTGGTGGTGGCCGGCGCCCTGATGCTGGCAGGCGGGCTGGCCTTGACGCCGCTGGTCGGCTCGCAATGGGGCTTGCTGCTGACCATGGGGTTTCTCAGCGCCGCCGGCGCCGGCGCCGGCAGCTTTTCCATTTTGATCGGCGCCACCGCCCAGCGCCTGCCGCCCGAGCGGCGGCCGTTCGCCGCCGGTTTCATCAACGCCGGCGGCTCGTTCGGCCAGTTCGTGTTCGCCCCGCTGATGCAGGCCATCATCAGCAGCGCCGGCTGGATCGCCGCCATGCTGACCATGGCCGCCGCCACCTTGCTGACCATTCCGCTGGCGTTTCAATTGCGCGACCCGCAAGGCGAGGGCACCGGTGGACGCGCCGCCAAGCTGGCAGCATCGCCAACCCCGCCAACCCCGCCCATCAAGGGCGCGGCGCCGGAAATGACCTTGCGCGAACAGATCAGGATCGCCATGCGCGACCGCAGCTACCTGATGCTGCATCTGGGCTTTTTCACCTGCGGCTTTCATATCGCCTTTTTGGTCACCCACCTGCCGGGCGAGGTGGCGCTGTGCAACCTGGCGGCCGGCGTGTCGGCCACTGCGCTCGGCCTGATCGGCTTGTTCAACATTGCCGGCAGCCTTACCATCGGCTACCTGGCCACCCGCTACCGCATGAAATCCCTGCTGGCGCTGATGTACGCCAGCCGCGCCGTCATCGTCGGCCTGTACCTGCTGGCGCCGAAAACGCCGATGACGTTTTATATGTTCGCCGCCGCGCTCGGTTTTACCTGGCTGGCGACGGTGCCGCCGACGGCCGGCCTGGTCGGCAAGCTGTTCGGCATGCGCTACCTGTCGACCCTGTTCGGGCTGACCTTGCTGTCGCACCAGGTCGGCGGTTTTCTCGGCGCCTGGCTGGGCGGCCTGTCCTTCGTCCACTTCGGCGACTACACCTGGATGTGGTACGCCGACATCGTGCTGGCGCTTGGCGCGGCGCTGTGCAATCTGCCGATCCGCGAAGCGCACGTGGCGCCGAAAGCGGCCGCGGCGGCGGCCTAGGCTATCTACTTATGGCGCGCGACAGCTGGGCCTACCGGGAAGTGGCCGTGGAATCGTTCATCGATGCGCGCGGCAAGCTGCGTTTGCGGCCGATGGCGGGGCAGGCGTTCGCGCCCAGCTTGCCGGTGCACGCGGCCAGGGCGCTGCTTGATCCGGCGCGCTATCCCGCCGGCTCGCGCTTTTTATTGAATGCGAAACTCACCGACCGGCTCGGCGGCCCGCAGTTTCTGTACAGTTATCACGGCGATCCGGTGAGCGTGCTCAGCGCGGCGGCGGCGAAGCGGTTCTTGCTGGCGTTTCGGCGCGGGCGGATTTGATGCAGCGCTCGACCAGGGCGTCCACCTGTTCATGGGTCGGCGCCCGCGGACCGAACAAGGCCCGGTAGATAATCGGCGCCACCACCCCATCCATCACCGCCTCCACTGCCGGCGCCGCTTCACCCCTGGCCGCGGCGCGCCCGACGATCAACTCGATCTGGCCGGCGACCAGCGCCGCGCACTGGCAATTGGCGCCGCCGGCGCTGGCGGCGACCACGTCGCGCATCATGCTCAAGCCGACTTGCGATGCCATCTCTTCCATGTATTGCTCGGCCCAAGCGTGCAAGTCGCCGGCCACCGAGCCGGTGTCGAGCGGCGGGGCATCGGCGCGCATGCGGCCCAGCGCCAGGTCGGCCAGCAGTTCGGCCAGGTCTCCCCAGCGCCGGTAAATGGTCGACGGCGTGACGCCGGCGCGCGCGGCGATCAGCGGCACGGTGAGCGCATCACGGCCGATTTCCTCGATCAACGCGGCGCTGGCCTGGTGCACCGCCGCCTGCACGCGGGCGCTGCGCCCGCCAGGGCGGGGAATGGTCTTCTGGCTCATGATGGATTTCCATACTGTAGAGCGGAGCGATTGGAAAAGAGCGGAAAAAACCTCGGCCTAATGCAAAGATTTTGCTTTAGTGGTTTAATCTGCAAACGCAAAACCGTTGCGTTTGTGCTGATAATGGATTGTACGATGAAAAACCTTCCCGCCGCTGCCGTCCCGGACTCTTCCCCCTGGCGCATGAATCACCGTGCATCGTTGTGGCTGCTGGCCAGCATCCAGATGGCGTTTCTGGCGGCGTCGAGCGCACCTTCGCCCTTGTATGCGCTGTAACGCGAGGGGGGGGTTTTTTACGGCGTTGTGCTCACTGTCGTGTTAGCCAGTTACTCGGTAGCCCTGCATGCTTGCCTGCTGGTGTACGGCGCCTTGTCCGATTTTCGCGGGCGGCGCGCAGTCGTGCTGTTTACCATGGTGCTCGAGCTCTGCGCGCTGCTGCTGTTTTTACATGCCGATTCGGTCGCGTCCCTGATCGCGGCGCGCCTGCTGCAGGGCGTCGCCACCGGCATCGCCACCAGTGCGGTCGGCGCCGCACTGATCGATATCGACCAGGCCAAAGGTGCGCTCGTCAACAGCGCCGCGCCGATGGTCGGCATGGGCATCGGCGCGCTCGGCACCAGCGTGCTGGTGCAGTTTGCGCCGGCGCCGACCATGCTGGTGTTCGAGTTGCTGCTGGCCGTCTTCGCCGTGCAACTGCTGGGCGTGTGGTTTATGCCGGAAACCGTCGTTCAGCGCGTCGGCGCGCTGCAATCGCTGTGGCCGCGCATCGCCATCCCGGCCCAGGCGCGCTCGGCCTTGTGGAAGGTGATGCCCGTCAACACCGCGCAATGGGCGCTGGGCGGTTTTTATTTGTCGCTGGGACCGTCGGTGGCGCGGGTCGTCACCGGCAGCCACGCGCCGGTGATCGGCGGCGCCGCCATTGCCGCGCTGGTGCTGCCGAGCGCCGTGGCGATCCTGTTCGTGCGTGCGCGCTCGCCCCGCTTCGCGCTGATGGGAGGGGCGGCCATGCTGGGGCTTGGACTGGCGATCAGCCTGGCCGGTATCGCCAGCTTGTCCGGCCCGCTGTTTTTCATCGGCACGGTGGTCGGCGGCTTCGGCTTCGGCGCCAGTTTCAATGGCTCGCTGCGCAGCGTGGTGGCGCTGGCGTCGCCGCAACAGCGCGGCGAATTGATGGCGGGATTTTTTACCTTCAGCTACCTGGCGTTCAGCGTGCCGGCCATGCTGGCCGGGGTGGCGGTGGGCCGCTTTGGCCTGCAGGCGACCGGGCTGGGCTACGGCCTGGCCCTGCTGGCGCTGGTGGCGGGCGCGCTGTCCTTGCTGCTGTTACAGCGCCCTTTGCCGGGAAGCCAGTCCGGCGCCGATAAATAAAGCCAGCGCGGAAAAAATCAAGCCGCGCTGCAAGCCGCCGGCGCCATCGGCGATCCAGCCGATCACCGACGGCCCGATGATCTGGCCGAAGGCGAACACGGTGGTGAAGGCGCTGATGCCGGCCGACCAGGCATGCGCTGGCAGGTTGTGGCGCACCAGCGCGGTGGTCGATGCCACCACCGACAGGAAAATGCCGCCGAACATCAGCCCGGATAAAAACACCAATGGCGGCCAGGCGGTCAGCGCCGGCAGGATCGTGGCCACCCCCAATAATCCATTTAGTATTGCCATCGACTGGCCGCCCTTGAAACGGTCGAGCATGCCGGCCCAGATGCGCGAGGATGCCATCACCGCCACCCCCAGCGCCGCATAGAACCAGGTGATGGTGGCGGCCGGCATGCCTTGCTCGCGCAACAAGGCAATCACGAAGGTCATGTAGGCGATGTAGCCGACGCCGAACATCAGATAGCCGGCCAGGCCGAAGGCGAACGGTTTGACGGTGAAGCTGCCCTGGGTACCCGGCGCGGCCGGCGCGCCGTCGATCTTCGCCGCCACCAGCGCCATCGCCACGGTCGCCAGCAGGCAGACCGCGCCGAGCGCCACCCACGCCCATTGCCAGGGGTGCGCAGCGCCGTACCCGCCGGCGTTGGCCAGTATCGGCGGCACCAGCAGCGCCGAGATCAGGATGCCAAGCCCGGTGCCGCCATAATAAATGCCGATCAGCAGCCCGGCGCGCGCCTTGTGCAGGGAACCCAGGCGCGCCGCCAGCACGCCGCCGGCGACAAAAATCAGCGAGCTGGCCACGCCGGCCAGCACCCGCTGCAGCATCAGCAAGGAGGCGTCGACCACCAGGCCAGACAACATCATCGCCACCCCGGCCAGCACGGCGCCGCCCACCAGCGGGACTTGCGCGCGGCTGCGGCGCATGATGGCCGGCATCAACAGGGCGCCGATAAAGTAGCCGAGGGCGTTGCCGGTGTTCATGGCGCCGGACAGGAAATAACTCCAGTCCAGGTCGGCGCGCATGGGCGGCAGCAGCAGGGCGTAGGAAAAGCGCGACAGGCCCAGAGAAATGGCCGCGCCCAGGGACAGGGCCAGCGCCATCAGGAAAGGGCGGCGCGAGGCCAGCGAGTCGCTGGCGGACAGTGTGCCTGTTGCTTGCAAGGGTTTGCTCATGCCTGTTGTTAAAGCTGGTTTCCAGCGCGATCCAATCGCGTAATTGCAGGCAATTATCGCAGGTCTGCACGGCCGGGTGGCGGCGGGGGCCTGATTCACGGTGGCCCGCCCGGGCCGGCGCGCCAGCCCATGTCCCTGGCAAACATTCGTGCCAGGCGCTGATAGCCGGCGACCGTAAAATGAATCAAGTCCTTGGCCATCAGCGGCGGCGACTGGCGCGCCCAGTCGTAGGCCGAGCCGGGGCCGCCCATGGCCGTTTGCATGCTCCACACGCCGCATCCGGCGGCGCCACCCACCTGGGCCTCGATGCGGCCGATCTCGGCGTGGATTTTCGCATACAGGTAAAGGTCGATGGCGGCAGCCTTGCCGGGGCGGGCCTGCTTGGGGCCGCCGCGCGCGGCCTTTTTGGTGCGCAGGTTGGCCGACCTCGGCACCAGCACGCCGCGATCGCCCGGCGCGATCAGCACGCAGGCGGCGCGCGGAAACACGGTTTTCAGGTTTTGCACCGATTCGCTCAAGATACGCCGGTAGCCGGCCGCATCGAACGGTTTGACATTGCCTTCGTTGGTGCCGAATTCGAGCATCACCAATTGATCGTCGCGCTGCGCGAACCAGCTCGACAGATACGCCAGGTCGGCGTGCTTCCAGCCTGCCACCGTGGAGCCGGGATAGCCGAACACGTCCATGACATACGGACTGGCCTGCGCCGCCATCAGCGCCAGGCCGTGAAAGCGCAGGCGGCCGTCGATCAAGCGCACGGCCAGCTGCGAGATCGGCTGCTCGGCCGCCAGTTCGAGGATCGCCGGACCGGGACTCGCAGCCAGCGTGATCTCCCGCTCGGGGCCGCCGTCGACTTGAAGGCCGATCAGCAAAGGCGCCGCCGTCTGCTGGTACAAAATGCGCACCGTTTCGGGACCGCGCTGGCCTGGCTTGCGGACATCCCAGGCCAGGCTGGCCCCGGCCTCGGCGCTGACCATGTTCACCAGGCCGGGCCCGGGCGCGCTGGCGTTTTCGCCGCCCAGGTAAGCCAATTCGTACTTCCACTGCGGCGACACGCATGACTGGCGCAGCGGCAGGCGCACGCCGGCGCGGCCCATGTTGGCGGGAATGAGCGCGTGCATCGATGCGTCGGCAGGAATCTCCCATTGCTTCGACAGCTCTTCGGTGAAAAAATTCGCCGCCAGGTGGCTGTCGCCCCAGATCGCGATGCGCAGCGGGCGGGTCGGCAAGGGCAGGGCGGATGCGGCGTAAGGCGGCGCGGGCGGCAGAGCAGGCGGGAGCGCCAGCGACTCGACCAGTTCCGCCGTCGGCATTTCCATCGGGTCAGGATTGGGCGAGGCAGGTGTCCGCGGCGTCGCCGCCTTCGGCTCGCACTTGAGGTCCGGCACGTCGGCGCGCGCCTGCACCGCCAGCCTGGTCAGCGCCGGCAGCTGGCGGGCCAGGCCATCGTGGGGCAAGGCGGCGAGGGCGAGCACGGTCCATAGCAGCTGTTTGTACATGCGATTTCTCCGTGCCGCCAGGCGGCGCCGATCCATATTACTCGACCGCCAGCGGCCGGCCGGCGGCGACCAGGTTCAGGCGCTGCTGTTCGGCGCGCACTTTGTCGATGTAGTTGTCGCTGCTGGGGCCGCCGCCGAAATAAAAACGCAGCGCCTCGGTTTCCGATCCGTCCTTCAGTTTGACGCAGTCGCGCAAAATCTCGGCGCCGACTTTCAGGCTCACCAGGGGATCGATGAAACTCGATGCGCCGCCAAATTTTTCGTACCGCCTGGCGTGAATGCGCGGCATCACCTGCATCAGGCCCTGGGCGCCCGCTTCGCTTTGGATGTAAGGATGAAAATTCGACTCGATGGCCATTACCGCGATCAGTAAATTGGGCGACAGCCGGTATGCCGCCGACAGCTTGTCGGCCTCGATGATCAGGGTTTCCATGAAGGCGGGCGCGGTGCGATATTTACTTCCCAGCCAGCGGGCCATGGCGATTTGCGGCGTCGAGCCGCGCGCCGGCGGCGGTGGTGATGCAATGGTTTTCCAGGAGGCGGGGACGTCCGCGGCGTTATCCGCCGCTGCGGATTCGGGCGCGGTGCTTGCAGCGCGCAGCGCCGCCGGCGTCGGCTGTACGGCCGCCGGCGGCGGCGTGCCGCCCAGCCACTTGCCGAGCCGGGCCGGATGCATCCAGCCTGAAAATTTTTACCACGCCTTTCATCGCGCTTCCTCGTTCGCTGTATCGTCCACCTTGACGGCGGGCGCGCTGGCGGCCGCGCCGGCTTGATCGATATCGCCGGCGCCTACCGGTCCGCCGACCATCGCCTGGATCTGCGCCGCCGGCGCCTGCATGCCTTTCGGCGCCAGGTGGATGCCGTCCTTGTAAAAACACTGCGGCTGGCCGGCGGCGCGCCCCACAGCGCGATGCTGTAGGGCGCCGCCGCAGCGGCCGGCGCCGGCGTTACCGACGACGCCGCGGTCCGGTTGCCGTGCACCGGCGACGCAAACGGCGCACATGGCGGCCCGGCCAGAGCGTAGGGCGCTTGCGCGCACAGCAGTGGCATGCCGGCAAGTACGACGAGGGTCTTGAGCATGCGCGGTCGCAGCGAGTTGGTTGCCGTTGATTGGTAACTCCAGATTACAAATATCGTTAAAATAAGTCAACATTATTCTTTTAGCCACATTGTATATCGGATTTGAGCAGCGGTGCGCACAGGCGCGGCCGAAAAATGTAAAAATGGCCAGTGACAATCCAATCACTCCAAAGGACACACCATGGCATCCCGTAAAGTCGCCGTTATCGTCGGCAGCCTGCGCAAGGAATCGTTCAACCGCAAAGTGGCCAAAACGCTGATACAGCTGGCTGGTCAGAAGCTCGACATGGAGATTGTCGAGATCGGCCAGTTGCCGCTCTATAACGAGGACGACGATGCCAACCCGCCGCCGGTCTATACCGAATTTCGCGAGCGCATCAAGGGATACGATGGCGTGCTGTTCGTCACGCCCGAATACAACCGCTCGGTGCCGGGTGTGCTGAAAAACGCCATCGACGTCCGCTCGCGTCCGTATGGCCAAAGCGCCTGGAACGGCAAGCCGGCCGGGGTGATCACGGCGTCGCCGGGCGCGGTGGGCGGCTTCGGCGCCAATCACCATGTGCGCCAGATGCTGGTGTTCCTGAACATGCCGGCGATGGCGATGCCGGAAGCGTATATCGGCGGCGTCGCCAAGATGTTCGACGGCGACAACCTCACCAACGATTCCACCAGGGCCTTCCTGCAAACCTTCGTGGACGCCTTCGCCACCTGGGTCGAGCGTCACGCCGACTGAGCTTGCCGCCACCATGCCCCTGACCCTGGCGCGCATCGACCATATCGTCCTGCGTGTGATACAACTTGAACCGATGATACAGTTTTACTGTAAGGTGCTCGGCTGCCGTATCGAAAGGCGCCGCGATGATCTTGGCCTGGTGCAGCTGCGCGCCGGCGCGTCGATGCTCGACCTGGTGCCGGTCGACGGCGAGCTGGGCCGGCAGGGCGGGGCGCCGCCTGGCGCCGAAGGCCGCAACGTCGATCACATCTGTTTCAGAGTCGAGAGCTTCGACGCCGCCGCGATCGGCGCCCACCTGGCCGCTGCGGGCGTGCAGGCGGGCAAGGTCGAATCGCGTTACGGCGCGGAGGGCAACGGACCCTCTATTTATATACAAGATCCCGAAGGCAACACCATCGAGCTCAAGGGTCCGCCCAGTCCGCTGCAATGAACGCGCCCGTCACGCCAATCCCGGAGCGCGCAGCGGCCGACGCCTTCGGCAAGCCGCCCGAGGGCTGGCGCCGGCGCTTCTACAACGTCATCTTCGAGGCCGACACCAAGGCCGGGCGCACCTTCGACATCATCCTGGTGTTCGTGATCTTGATGAGCATTCTGGTGGTGGTGCTCGACAGCGTGCCGGCCCTGCATACGGCCAACCAGAGCTCGATGAACGGGCTCGAATGGTTCTTCACCGTGCTGTTCACGCTCGAGTACCTGGCGCGCCTGGCCAGCGTCAGGCGGCCGTGGCGCTATGCCACCAGCTTTTTCGGCATCATCGACCTGCTGTCGGTGCTGCCCACCTATTTTTCCCTGTTCGTGCCGGAGGCGGCGGCGCTGCTCGATATCCGCATCCTGCGCCTGCTGCGGGTATT
>JAQGNM010000302.1 GCA_028291845.1 Massilia sp.
CGACCGGCGGCAATCTCCCGACCGCGCGCATCCCGGTGGCCAAGCGTTACCAGATTCCCTGCAGCCGCCGGATCCGCGACGGCGCCGGGATCCTGACCGGGGCGGTCGGCCTGATCACGGATCCGAAAGAGGCCGACGAAATCATCACCGGCGGCGACGCCGACATTGTGCTGCTCGGACGCGAACTGCTGCGCGAACCGTACTGGGCGCTGAAAGCACAGCATGCGTTCGAGGAAGAGCCGGGCTGGCCGGTGCAGTATGGCTATGCGGTGAAGCGGCGGGCGAAGTGAGGACCTCGGCTTTGAGCGTCATTCTGGTGCTTCATTCGCGCGCAGCCGGCTCTGGAACAGGCGGGTGCACGGACCAGTGTTTCCACATCAGGTATTCAACGTGGGCATCGCTGCCGTCGCCCGTCGGCATGATCGGGATCGTGGCGTAGACCTGGTAGCCGTGCTGGAGGTACAAGGCATGGCCGGGTTGGAAATCGGAGGTCGCCAGGCGACTGCGACAGACGCCGCGAACGGTCGCACACGCCTCGATATTTTCCAACAGGGCCCGGCCAATACCACGACGACGGAGCGGCTCGTCGACCCAGAGCATGTTCACATACAGCCAACCGAACTGCAGCCAGCCAAACACGGCTCCGTGCAGCTCCCCTGCATCGGAATACGCGGTCACCATGATCGTCTCGGCACTGTAATCGCCGAGTGGGATTCATTGAAGGCTTTTTAACCAGCCTCTCGAAAGGCGGGCGCTTCACCTTGACAAGGAGCCTCGCCATTGGTGCTTTTTGCTTACACCACGCAAGTACTTCCAGGCCGCCAGCTCCACATCATCGCGCGTCGCATGGCCACCGGCGCGGCGGCCATGCAGTCGCATTCGGCGCGTCTGGCGGTCACACCCGGGGTGGGTCGGTTTCGCGCGCATACACCTTGTGGTGCGCCAGTGCTGTCTCGAACGCGTCCAGTGCCGCCGCCAGTCCTCCGGTGTCCGCCTCGATCAGGCCGGGATCGGGCGCGCCGTCGGGCAGCGTGGTCGGCAGGTTTGCCGCGGCCACCAACTGGCGTCCGGCACCCAGCGCCAGGATAGGCTTGTCGTGGCGGTACGCGTCGCGCAGGAACTCGAGCACCCGGCCATCGCCCGCGAGGGTGGTGACCGAGTCGCTGCCGGGGGCGATGACCACCGCATCGTACATCACCGATGGCGTCGCCTCGACCGTTACCTCGATATCCAGCGGTTCGTCGTTCGTGCTGTGCGCTTCGCCCAGGTGCTGGCCGACGATACGCGGCTGCGCTCCCGCCTTGAGCAGCGCGGCATAGATTCGCCTGGCCGCGACGCCGTCGACGCCGTTCGCGGCCAGGATCGCCACGCGGCGCGTGCGGATGCCGGTCTTGCCCGGATGCGCGAACAGCGACAGAGACGGCGAGGGCGGGTAGTCGGGCACGGGCGTGTCGTTCACGCGCGGCAGCGGCGGCGGTACCTCGATGCCCAGCTGCGCGGCCACGGCGGCGGCCAGGTCGTGGTCGACGTTGACCAGGCCCGCGACGATGCGCTTGCGGATGGCCGGCGTCTGCACGCGGGTCAGTTCGAAGCGGAAAGCGTTGATGATGTGGCGCTGCTCGACCGGCGTCTGGCTTTTCCAGAACAGGCGCGCCTGGCCGTAGTGCTCGGCGAACAGTTCGGGCTTGCCGCGCACCTTGCTGCCCTCGACGTGCTGCGGATAGCTGGTGAAGCCGCGTGAGCCGGCCTGGAACGGGCAGCCACCCGCCAGCGAATTTGGGTCGTACGACACGCGGCCGCGGTTGATGGCCTGGCGGTGCAGGCCGTCGCGCTGGTTGTTGTGCACCTGCGCAAGCGGGGCATTGATCGGGATCTCGTGGAAATTCGGACCGCCCAGGCGCGTGAGCTGGGTGTCGATGTACGAGTGAATGCGGCCCTGCATCAGCGGGTCGTTGGTGAAGTCGATGCCGGGCACGAGGTGCGCGAGACAGAACGCCACCTGCTCGGTCTCCGCAAAGAAATTGTCCGGATTGCGGTCCAGGACCAGCTTGCCGACCGGGCGCACGGGCACCAGTTCCTCGGGCACGATCTTGGTCGGGTCGAGCACGTCGAACAGGCCGAACTGCGCGGCCTGCTCCTCGGTGAAGACCTGCAGCCCCAGTTCCCATTCCGGGAAGTTGCCGGATTCGATCGCTTCCCACAGGTCGCGCCGGTGGAAGTCCGGATCGGCGCCGGCCAGCTTGACGGCTTCGTCCCACACGAGAGAGTGCGTGCCCTGCAAAGGCGTCCAGTGGAACTTGCACAGGTGCGTCTCGCCCTTTGCATTGATCAGGCGGAAGGTGTGCACGCCGAAGCCCTGCATCATGCGGAAGCTGCGCGGGATTGCCCGGTCGGACAGCACCCACATCAGCATGTGGAAAATCTCGGGCGCCAGGCCGGCGAAATCGTAGAAGGTGTCGTGCGCGCTGGACGCCTGCGGGATCTCGTTGTTCGGCTCCGGCTTGACGGCGTGGATCAGGTCCGGAAACTTCATCGCATCCTGGATGAAGAACACGGGGATGTTGTTGCCGACCAGGTCGAACACGCCTTCGTCCGTATAGAACTTGGTGGCGAAGCCGCGCACGTCGCGCGCCGTGTCCGCCGAGCCGCGCGAGCCGACCACGGTCGAAAAGCGCACGAACACGGGCGTACGCTTGCCGGCCTTGCAGAACAAGGAAGCGCGCGTGATATCGGACAGGTCGCCGTAGCTTTTGAAATAGCCGTGCGCGGCGCTGCCGCGCGCATGCACGACGCGCTCGGGGATGCGTTCGTGGTCGAAGTGCGTGATCTTCTCGCGGAAGATGAAGTCTTCCATCGCGGTCGGGCCGCGCAGGCCGATCTTCAGCGAATCCTGGTCCTGCGCCACCGGCACGCCCTGGTTGGTCGTCAGGACCCGGTCGGTGTCGTCCACGCGTACGCGGTCGAGCGGCCCATTGAGCGGGTTCTGGCCAACCAGCGGATGGCCGGCCCCGACCTTGCGCGAGGAAATGTCCTCGGTCGTGGTGCTGGCCGTGGCCAGCGGCGACGCCGGCGTGCGCGTCTCGCCACGCGGCGGGTCGAATGCGGCCTCGCCATACTCGGAGGGCTTGGTCTCGTTGAACGGCATCTCGGCCGCGAGTTCGTGTTGTTCGCTGACCTTTTCAAGCAGGCGTTCGCTCTCGGGAGTGTGTGTGCCCAGAGTCTCGGGCGGTGTCGGGTCGGACGGACCGCCCACGGTGCTGAGAACGGAGCCCGCGCCGTCGAGCGGCTCGTTGTCGTTGCTTGCCATGCATCACCTCGTCGTCGGTTGTATAAAGCGCACGTCGCGCGCCCCACGGACGAGTCTGCTTTATATTTTGCCACCAGCATTGATCTACAACAAACTTAGCGGATTCGAGAGGGCGCCAAACCGCGGGCGCGGAGGGCCACAGAATGGTATCGCCTTGGCGGCGAGCATCGCGTACAACCGTTGTGAACTGCCCGACGTGGTCTCGAGGGCGTGTCTGGCTGAACGAAGTCAGGGCAGGGAGGTCAGACGGGGATGAGCCGAGCTGACCTCACCGGACGGCAGTGGCGGCAACCGGCGCCACTGCTGTCGCCTGGAGGGCGACGACGTCGCGGCCGTTCGGCTCGCCAAGGGCGACACACGAGCGAATCCAGCTTTTCCGTGGGGAACGATCATGGCCATCAAGAATATTGCAATCGCATGCCAGGGGGGCGGCAGTCATGCGGCATACACGGCGGGCGCCCTGCCGGCGCTGCTGCCGCGCTTCGACAACGCCGTCATTGCACGGTCCGGCAGGAAGCAGAGCGCCCTGAAGGAAGGGGACGACGAACACCTGAACCTGGCCGGCATCAGCGGCACGTCGGGCGGGGCGATCAGCGCGCTGCTGGCCTGGTATGGCTACCTCACCAGCGGACCGGAGGACGCGCGTGCCAGGCTCGACGCGTTCTGGGACGCGAACTGCGCCCGCCAGCCGGGCGAGCAGATGCTCAACGAGATGACGCAGTGGATAGGGCGCGTAGTGAGCATCGACCTGAAGTTCAGCCCTTATTTGCCCCCGATGCGCGAGATCGAGGACATCACCACCCGGGCCTGGCCATCGTTGGCGAAACTGTGGCCGGCGCTCGACAACTGGATCCGCGCCGGCTACTTCCAGCTGCGCGAATCAGTCGCACCGCACGTGGACTTCGGGCTCGTCGGTGCGATCGGGATTTCTGAAGTATCCCGCAGGAGGTGAAACGCTGGCAGGCATACGACCTGAAGGCCAGGATGTTCCATGGGGCACGGCCCAGGCCGACATCGGCAGGAAACGCCAGGCCGTCGAGCAGAAGCTGCTCATCAAGGTCGACATTACCCGCCGGCTGGTGGACTGGATCCGAAGCCAGCCCCTGGATCCGGACTGTCTGCTGCGCGCCGCATTTGCTGCATGGGAAGAACCGGATGTCCGCTTCGAGAGTAGCTCGCTCAACCGGCTGGCCGCCGCCGTCCAGCAGGTCAGCTACACGATTCCGCAGCTCCTGATTGGGGCCGTGGACATCGACAGCGGCGCCTTCATCGCCTTCAGCTCCGAGTGTTCGCCGGAGGATGCGGGGGTGACGCTGGACGCGGTGGCGGCTTCGGCCTGCCTGCCGTGGGTATTCAGGGCGCAGGAGATCGTCGCCGTCGATCCGGACACGCAGCAGGCACGCGCCACGGCGTGTTGGGACGGCCTTTTTTCGCAGAACCCGCCGCTCAGGAACTTCATCACAGACGTCAACGACGCGGCCAAGAAACCCGACGGACTCTGGGTCCTCCAGATCAACCAGGACAAATCGGATTTCAGCAAGCGGATCAAGGACGGCAGCGACACCTGTAGCCACGGCAGCGAGCTCTGGCTCCGGCGCGACACGCTGTCGGGCAACCTGTCGCTGAACCAGGAGATCGCCTTCATCGAAGCGGTCAACCGGCGACTGGACGACCCGGACCAGGGCGGGCGTCGGCAGGACCGGCCAATCACCGTGGCACGCATCGTGATGGATCCGGAAGCGGTCAGTGCCGCCGCCAGACGCGAGCTCGGGCTCTTTTCCAAATTCGACCGCCAACTGGCCCTCAAGAACGCACTGGTCGAGCACGGGCGCCTGCAGGCCACGAATTTCCTCGCGCTACGCGCCGAGCGCGACCGGCTGTTCGGCGAGCTGGCACAGGCGCTGGAGAAGACCGGCGCGCGTCCGGGCCGCGGACGCGCGCGCACGGCAGCCTGGCGCCCCGGGCACATCTTTGGCGGCCTGCTGTCGCCGGACGTACTGACGCTCGACCGCGCGCCGGGCCTGCACCAGGATGGCGCTCCACAGGCCGTGCTGCGCTGGCACGTGAGCGATGCTGTGGTGGACGAACGCGTCGTGAGCATCAAGGGCCGCACCAGCTTCGTTGCCGAGGGCGACAGCTGGCGGCTGGGCGAAACCCGGCTGCTCGACGTCCAGCAGAAGGCAGAGGTAGCCGCCCAGTTGTCCGCGCTCCCAGTCCAGCAGGAGCAGGAACTGCCGCCGGCGCCAGGCGCCGAGCGGCGGCACGCGGCGTCGCCCGGCCGCCGGCCTTGCACCAGGGCTGCGTCGGATTGAACCAGCGCACGGTCGACGTGCATGTGCTCCGGCCAGGACCGGGCGCGGATTCGGCTACAAGCTCCCGTCCGGTTAACGGTTCTGTAGAAACGCAAGCAGGTCAGCGTTGACCCGGTCTTTCAGGGTGGTGCAGAGGCCATGCGGAGCGCCCTCGTAGATGATCAGGCGGGCACCCGGCACCATTTCCGCTGCGAGCAGCGCCGAATCGGCGATCGGAACGATCTGGTCATCGTCGCCATGGATAAACAGCGTTGGACAGTCCAGCTTCTTGAGGTCATCGGTCAGGTCGGTTTCCGAGAACGCCTTGATGCAGAAGTAGGACGCGGGCATGCCGGCCATCATGGCCTGCAACCAGAATGCGTCACGAGCGCCGTCGGAGATCTTTGCCCCGGGCCGGTTGTAACCGTAGAACGGCAACGACAAGTCCTTGAAGAACTGCTGCCGGTCACGCAGTACATTGGCGCGCATGCCGTCGAAGACCTCGATCGGCAAGCCGCCAGGTTTGCTGGCGGACCTGAGCATCACTGGCGCAATAGCGCCGACCAGCACCGCTTTCGCGACTCGGCTGCTACCGTGGCGTCCGATGTAACGTACGACTTCGCCCCCACCCGTCGAGTGGCCAATGTGCACCACATCCTCCAGCTCCAGTTCACGCACCAGCGCCGCGAGGTCGTCGGAATAGGTGTCAAGGTCATTTCCCTTCCACGGCTGGCTGGACCTTCCATGCCCACGCCGGTCGTGGGCGATACAACGGTAACCGTGCGATGCAAGGAAAAACATCTGGTCTTCGAACGCGTCAGCGCTCAGGGGCCAGCCGTGACTGAATACGACCGCTTGCCCTTCGCCCCATTCCTTGTAGTAAATGTGCGTGCCATCGTCGGTAATGAAATCTGACATGATTGTCTCCCTGGTTCCTGGTGAACGTAAGCTTTTTCTCTAGCCGAAGGTGAATGCAAACGCTTCGGCGCCGGGCCGAAGCAACTCGATCGTAAACAGCCGGTCCACGATGGGCGGCGCTTGTCGGACCAACTGATAGAGCCGAGAGGCGGCAATCGTCCCATTGCCCTGGCCGTCGACGTCGACACCATGGCTGGCTCCCGGCAGCCCGCCGTCGAGAACGACGCGGAAGCGCACGGGCGCCACATCCGATCCCGGCCCCAGCACCATGTGCAGGTCGCGGGCGTGAAAGCGGCATGCAATGCGGCCGTTGGGCGTGTTCGAAACCACGGGCTGTCTTCCCATGCTCCAGCCACCGGAGAGCGCCCATTCGTTCACACTCAGCTCCGACGGAGCGGAGTAGACACGCGGGGTATCCGGCACCGCGCCGCCGGGGGATGCGAAATTCCTCGTACGTTCATAGCCCAGGTAGTTTTCAGGCGAATGTAAATCGTCCCAGTCCGCCGCGGCCTCGATGCCTTGGGCGGTGATCCTGGCCAGCTGGCGGTCCAGGCCTGCTTTCCCTGACTCGGCGAGCAAATCCTGGAGGACCCGTTCCGACTCCCCATAATCGCCTTCACCGAATGTGTGATGCCGGATCTGCCCTCGTGCATCGATGAAGTACAAGGCGGGCCAGTACGCATTGCCGAAGGCGCGCCAGATGGCGCGATCGCTGTCGACCGCAACCGGATAGTCGATCCGCATGTCCTTGACAGCCCGGCGCACGTTGACGATGTCTCTTTCGAAGCCAAACTCCGGTGTATGCACGCCGATCACGACCAGGCCATGCTCCCTGTATTTGCTGGCCCAGGCACGAACATAGGGCAGGGTGCGCAACCAGTTGATACAGGTATAAGTCCAGAACTGGACGAGGACGACTTTGCCGCGCAGTGCTTGCGGCGCCAGCGGCGGCGAGTTGAGCCAGACGCTTGCCTGGTCGAAGGAGGGTAGCTCGGCTCCAGGCGGTGGCCGCATCAACGCGTTGGCAGCATTCGCCAGCCCGGTTCCGGCGGTCGCCAGGGTGAGTGCGACGACGCCGGACACGTGGCGGCGAGCGGTATCGATCCCATTTTTCATTTGCAATCCCTCTTCAAAACGACACCTGAAACAATTAGACGAGGGTCGGCCGACGACCGCGCAGCCGGTTGGGGCGCCATTGATCTATCTCAAACGTGATTCTGTACGCGCCGTCTAGCAAGAAGGAGGCAAACGGCAGCCATTCAAGAGATCGACGAACCGGCGCCTCCCCGGTATGTCCAAATGGGCAGCAGGTGCGTGACCAGAAGGAGGCTTTCCATGAAGCTCTTAGCCAGTTGTATCGTCGGAATCGTGTTGGCGATCATGGCCGCGATGTATCCGGGGTTCTCCATATCCACGCGGGCAGCCCCGGT
Organism: Massilia sp.; assembly: GCA_028291845.1. Lineage (GTDB taxonomy): Bacteria > Pseudomonadota > Gammaproteobacteria > Burkholderiales > Burkholderiaceae_D > JAFCUW01. Next base: position 7,947 of record JAQGNM010000302.1, read on the forward strand.
CGATTCGCAAAAGGCGACCGTCGTCCTGGTCCACGGCGCGTTCGCCGAATCGGCCAGCTGGAACGGTGTCATCGACAAGCTGCAGGACCAGGGCTACCCGGTCGTTGCCGCCGCAAACCCACTGCGCAGCCTGAAGGGCGATGCCGGCTATGTTGCCAGCGTGCTCAAGAACATAAAGGGGCCGATCGTGCTGGTGGGGCACTCGTATGGCGGGGCGGTCATTTCCAATGCCGCCACCGGTAACGCCAACGTCAGGGCGCTGGTCTACGTCGCCGCATTTGCGCCGCTCCCCGGTGAAAGCGCGCAAGCCCTCTCGGGCCGATTCCCCGGTAGCACCCTGGGGCAGGCGCTCACGCCGCCTGTCCCCCTGCCGGGCGGCGGGAACGACCTGTACATCCAGCAGGACAGGTTTCCGGCACAGTTTGCCGCGGACGTACGCCCCGCCGAGGCAAGGCTGATGGCCGCCACGCAGCGCCCGATTGCCGAAGGTGCGCTCGCGGAACCTGCCGGCGAAGCGGCGTGGAAGACGATCCCTTCCTGGTTCATCTTCGGGTCGCTCGACAAGAACATCCCGCCGGCGGCGCAGGCCTTCATGGCCAAACGCGCCGGGGCGAAGAGGACGGTCGAGGTGAAGGGGGCGTCGCATGTCGTCATGACCTCGCATCCGGCCGAGGTGGCAAGACTCATTCAGGAGGCGGCGACCGCGACGGCCAGGTGATGCGGGGTCTCGTTTAACGGAGTTCATCATGATTCAGGGAACATCTGCGATTGTCACCGGTTCCACCAGCGGCATCGGGCTGGGCATCGCCAGCGCTTTTGCCGCGCAGGGGGCCGACACAGCGCGCCTACCGCAATCTCGTCTACTTCAACGAGGTCGACCGGGGCGGCCATTTCGCGGCCTGGGAACAGCCCGAGCTCTTCAGCAGGGAACTGCGCGCCGTGTTCCGACCGCTACGCAAATGAACCGGGGAGACTGACATGGCTGAAGCGATCGACCAGCGCCGCCGCCGCCTGTTCGGGACGATGGCGATGATGCTCGCGGGTGCGCAGTTCGGCATGGCGGGAACGGCACTGGCGCAGACCGGCGCAGGCGTTCCGGCGCTGCCAAACGCGGCCGGAAACGGGTTCCGTACGATCAGGCAGGTCAAGGCAGGGGTATTGAACATCGGCTATGCAGAAGCGGGGGCGGCCGACGGTCAGCCCGTCATCCTGCTGCACGGCTGGCCCTACGACATCCACAGCTATGCCCAGGTTGCGCCGCTGCTGGCCGCGCGCGGCTATCGCGTGATCGTGCCCTACCTGCGCGGCTACGGCAGCACGCGCTTCCTGTCGGACAGCACACCGCGCAACGGCCAGCAAGCGGCGCTGGCGGTCGACGTCATCGCCCTGATGGATGCGCTCGGCATCGGCAGGGCGGTCGTGGCCGGCTACGATTGGGGCGCGCGCACGGCGAATATCCTTGCCGCCCTGTGGCCGCAGCGCGTCAAGGCAATGGTCTCGGTCAGCGGCTACCTGATCGGCAACCGCGATGCGAACAGGATGCCGCTACCGCCGAAGGCCGAGTTCGAATGGTGGTACCAGTTCTATTTTGCGACCGAGCGCGGCCAGGCCGGCTACGACAAGTATCGCCGTGATTTCAACAAGCTCATCTGGCAACTGGCCTCGCCGCAATGGCATTTCGACGATGCCACCTTCGCGCGCAGCGCGGCGGCGTTCGACAATCCGGACCATGTGGCGATCGTGATTCACAACTACCGCTGGAGGCTGGGTCTGGCGGAGGGCGAACCGAAGTATGATGCCCTGGAACGGCGGCTGGCTGCCGGTCCTTCGATAACGGTGCCGACCATCACGCTCGAAGGCGACGCCAACGGCGCCCCGCATCCGGAGCCGGCCAGCTATGCCGCCAAGTTTACCGGCCGCTATGCGCTCAGGCTCATCAAGGGGGCAGGGCATAACTTGCCGCAGGAAGCACCGGAGGCCTTCGTGGCGGCGGTACTCGAGGTGGCAGGCTGGTGAATGCCTGGTAAAACCCCTGGTAAAACGCCTGGTGAACACCTAGGGAGGCACTGATTAATTCATGACGGCGGACTCGGCACACGAAAAAAGCGCCCAGCTGCGTTGCAAATCCTTCGCCATGCCCCCGGCATGGCTGCGGTGTTGCGCCTTGCCGGGCTGTTTTTTCGTAAACCTGTTGCGTGACCGATTCCATCCGCCAGAATAAATCAGTACTTCCCTAATGCACATATTCCCGCAGGATCGGCATGACGCGCTCCGGGGCTTCTTCAAGGAGCCAGTGGCCCGCGCCGGGAATGACGGTGCCGTCGACGTCGTCCGCAACCAGGCGCACCTGCTCGATGAGGAAGGGCCCGCCTGATTTCTCCCCCGCGATGACGCGTACCGGCATAGGCAGCCGGTGTTGCGCCATCCGGGCGAAGTCGGCGGCATCGCGCTTGAAGTTGCGGAACCACTCGAAGCCGGCGCGCACCGCCCCTGGCTGGGCAAAGGCGGCCGCGTAGCGCTTCCGATCCGCCTCCGGCACGGAATGGTGCGCATCGGCGGCGAAGTCGTTCCAGAAATGCTCCAGGTAGATGCGTTCGCGTCCTGTCACGAGCGCAAGGGGCACTTCACCATAAAAATGGAAGTGCCAGAGGTCCCGCAGCAGCCACATGTCCTTCCAGTTGCCGATGCCCGGCAGGAAAGCATCCATCAGCACCAGGCGCTCGGTCTGTGCCGGATACTGGGCGGCGTAGGCGTAGGCCACCATCAAGCCGATGTCGTGGCCGACGATGGTCGCCTTGTCCACCCCAGGGACGCGAGCAGCGCGCGGATGTCCTGCGCCATCGTCTTCTTGTCGTAGCCATCCTCAGGCTTGGACGACTCGCCGGCGCCGCGCAGGTCGGGAACGATTACGGTGTGGGCCGCGGCCAGGTCCGGCAATACCGGATCCCACATGTGGCTGGTCTCCGCGAAGCCGTGCAAGAGCACGACCGGAGAGCCGGAGCCGCCGATACGGAAATGGAGACGCACGCCGTCGAGGGTGGCTTCGCGCTCGGTGAAGGGACGCGCGGGACGCGCATCCTGAACCTGCCGTGTCTGGATAGCCATAACGTTCACCCACGGATCAAAAGTAGGATATTAGGCCGCCCCTCCTATCGCAGCCGCGCGGGTTGGCACGGGGTTGATTCATCTCAAACCGCACGCCGTCACGCTATCGTGCAAAATTGCAATATCCTCAGCCTTCGATGCTCTGCCTCCCCCTCTCATACTTTCCTCGTGGCCTTCCATCGTCCAGCAGATCGAGCCGCTGGACATGGCTGCATGATATGTGGCTCGGCTGCCAGCCTGCCAACCACCCTTCTTGAATCCGTTTTCAAGGTGGAGCCGCGCCATCGGAGCGCAGGTTTTTTATGGCGCTTTCACCGTTTGCTATGGGTCGCCATCGAACCTATTTGAACT
>JAQGNM010000308.1 GCA_028291845.1 Massilia sp.
CACCTCGGTGCCGGGCAGGGCCAGCCGGATGCCGGCGGCGATGTGCGCGGCCACTTCGTGCGCTTCCAGGCTGCCCTTGAAAGAGTCGGGCGCCACCAGCACGCGTAGCGGCTCGGTATTGCGGGGTTGATTGCTCATGGTGTCCTTGTTGTTTTAGGGGGTAGCGACGCTGGCAGCGCACAGGCGCCGCTCCAGGCCGATGGGAATCGAAGGCGGTGGTCGGCGAAGCGCGCCGCTGAGTTCGGGGAAAGGCTAGAACATGCGCCGCGGATTGTCAACGTCGGTCGGGCGCGCAATGCGCTGCACGACGCGCAGCCGGCCACGCCGTCGACCGGCAAGCCCTTACTTGCGCCCGAGCGCCGCGATCGCATCCCACACTGCCTGCGGCACGTCGACACCATAGGCATAAAAATGCAGCGCGGCGACGCCATGCCGCGCGGCGGCCAGCGCGTAGGCGCTGATCTTGGCTGCCTGCGCCAGGGCGATTTCACCGGCCATCGGGACGATGCGCGAGCGTTCGGCGCCGGCGGTGACCCAGGCCTCCGCGACGCCGTCCTGGCGAACGCCTGCAGATCGCGGTAGCCGACCACCCACAGTGTCTTGTCCATGTGCGCGGCAGCTTATGTCCTGGCGAAATGCGCCTCGACCGCATCGGCATTGCCGATCAGCTTGCCACCGATGAACACTTGCGGCCAGGTCATCTGGCCGCTGACCGCCATCAGGACGCTGGTATTGATGGTCTTGTCCTGGGAAATATCGGTGAAAGCCACCTGGTTATCGCGCAGCACAGCCTTGGCACGCGCGCAATGCGGGCATCCGGGCTTGGAAAACATCACGACCGGCTGCGGCTTCTGCGCTTCTGGGTTGATGTAGGCCAGCATGGTGTCGGCGTCGGACACCTCGAAGGGGTCGCCTTCCTTTTCCGGTTCGATGAACATCTTGTCGATGATGCCGTCCTTGACCAGCATCGAGTAGCGCCACGAGCGCTTGCCGAATCCGAGCTCACGCTTGTCGACCAGCAGACCCATGCCTTCGCTGAAGTCGCCGTTGCCGTCCGGGATCAAGGTGACGTTGTCGGCTTCCTGGCCGGCTTTCCACTCGTTCATGACAAAGGCGTCGTTAACCGAGATGCAGACGATATCGTCGACGCCATTTTCTCTGAACACGCCGGCCAGTTCGTTGTAGCCGGGCAGATGGGTCGACGAGCAGGTCGGGGTGAAAGCGCCGGGCAGGGCAAACACCACCACCGTTTTATCCTTGAACAGCTGGTCGGTGGTGATGTCTTGCCACTGGTCGTCGGGACGCGCCTTGAAGGTGACGGAGGGAACCGGTTTGCCTTGCAGCGATTCTGCGGTGGGGATCATTTTTGCTCCTGTGAATGCATGACGATGCGGCCGCCATCGATGCGGCAGCCGCAGGGATTGTTGCGCTTATTCTAATGGAATGAAGACGGGTCCGCTTCAGCGCGGACGGCGCGACAGCTGCTGCTCGGCCAGCGGGGTGGGGGCGGGGGTGGGGCCGGCATCGACGGCGGCGCGTTCGCCCGACAGTCCCAGCTGCAAACTGGCGGCGATGCGGCGCGCGGTGGTCATCAGTTCGGTGCAGGTGTCCGGCGCGAACAACGCCGCCGCGTTCGCTTCGAAGAGCGCCAGCCAGCGCGCGAAGTGATGCGGCTCGATTTCGCTCAGCACCATGTGCTTGCCGAACACATTGCCCTTGTATTCGCGCGTGCCGAGCATGACCGTGCTCCAGAATTCGGCAAGGCGCGCCAGGTGCTCCTGCCAATGGTCGCCGATGCGGGCGTCGAAAATCGGGCCCAGCTCGCGATCCTGGCGGATGGCGCCGTAAAAATTGGCGACGAACAAAGTGATCGTGTCGCGATCGAGGGGCAGGGACATGGTCGCTCGCAAAATGTCTATTATGAGGCCATTGCAGGGACGGCGCCGCGGCGCAAAAGTCAGCCGTTTCGATAGCGGCCCCGCCGGCCAGGCGTGCAATGTGAAACAATGGGGGTTTTCCGGACAGTGATCGATCCGACCCGACCAACGGAACCATGAAGGACCCCATGAATTACCCCATTTCCGCGCAACTCCAGGACCTGCAGGCAAAAACCCGTGCCTTCATCGCCAGTGAAATCATCCCGATGGAGGGCGATCCGCGCTGCACGCCGCACGGGCCGACCGAGGAACTGCGTGCCGAGCTGATCGCCAAGGCGCGCGCCGCCGGCTTGCTGTCGGCGCACGTGTCGGCCGATTTCGGCGGCCTCGGGCTCGACCACAGCGCCAAGGCGGTGATGTTCGAGGAGGCCGGCTATTCTCCTCTGGGTCCGGTGGCGCTGAATATCGCCGCGCCCGACGAAGGCAATATGCACCTGCTGGAAATGGTGGCGACGCCGGCACAGAAGGAGCGCTGGCTGCGTCCGCTGGCGGCCGGCCGCATTCGCTCCTGCTTTTGCATGACCGAGCCGGCCCCTGGCGCCGGCGCCGATCCGGGCATGCTGCTCACGCGCGCCGTCAAGGATGGCGACGATTATCTGATCAGCGGCGACAAGTGGTTCATCACCGGGGCCGACGGCGCCGGCTTCGCCATCATCATGGCCAAACTCGACAGCGGTGAAGCGACCATGTTTTTGGCCGACATGGACAGCCCCGGCATCCAGATCGAGCGCATGATGGATTCGCTCGACTCCTGCTTCCCGGGCGGCCATGCGGTGGTCTCGTTCGATAATCTGCGGGTGCCGGCCAGCGACATCCTCGGCGAACTGGGGCAAGGGTTCAAGTACGCGCAGGTGCGCCTGTCGCCGGCGCGCCTGACCCACTGCATGCGCTGGCTGGGCGCCGCCCGCCGCGCGCACGATGTCGCCGTCGACTATGCGCGCAAGCGGCAGGCCTTCGGCAAGCAGCTCGGCGCGCACGAAGGCGTCGGCTTCATGCTGGCCGATAACGAAATCGATCTGCACACAACGCGCCTGGTGATCGCCCATTGCGCCTGGGTGCTCGACCAGCAACACCTCGGCAAGCACGAATCGAGCGTGGCGAAAGTGGCGTCATCGGAGGCGATCTGGCGGGTGGTCGACCGCTGCGTGCAAATCCTGGGCGGGCAGGGCGTCACCCACGAAACCGTGGTGGCGCGCATTTTTGCCGATGTGCGGGCGTTCCGGATCTACGACGGCCCGTCCGAGGTGCACCGCTGGAGCATCGCGCGCAATATCCTAAAGGGGCATGTGGGCTGAGCCGGACCTCGTCTACAGCGAAGTTAAAGTCACGTATTCTTAACGCATTCGTGTTTAGAATACTTAACACGAACGTGTTAATGCGCTAAAATGTTAAGCATACTTATCATTTTAGCGCGCCATGAATCTTTCTCATATCGGCAATGAAATTCATCACAAGCGTGTACAAGCGGGCTTGTTGCAGGAACACGTGGCCAGATTTGCAGGATTGTCC
>JAQGNM010000318.1 GCA_028291845.1 Massilia sp.
ACAAATTGGGGTCAGTGCCGACATTGGGACACAAGCACATCGGTCCCACACAGCAAACCGTGAGAAGACCGGAGGCAGTGCCGATGTCGGCACTGCCCCCCAAGCTTGCCTCAGGCATCACGTTTACCTGTTGGTATTTTTGTTGGTACCGGGCTGGCCTCAACCCTCAAGCCTAGCATCCATGCGGGCTGCAGCCCTTTTCGCGGTCCCAGTCGGAGGACCAATTGTTGAAGTCAATACATTTATAATCAACAGCCTATGCTAGGTTTTCCTGTTTAAAGTACCCGGTGGGTTCACTCTGGCAGACGATTCAAAAAGAGACTGGAAAGTCAGTTTCGGCTGTCGTTGCTGGCCTCTTTGCAAGTAAATACGTTGCCCATCTCGCCGCGACTACTGCCCTGCGCAGACACCAGAAAGATCAATGCAGGGCCGAGCCCCCATAGCCGCTGTGGCACACGGTGTTAGTACAGTCATCCGCGCCTTACGTCTCCCCTAGCCTCGGCGGACATACGTCTGTTTCTTCAAGCAAGACTTGTATCGCCCGGCTAAACGCAGGAATATCCGCCGGCTTGCGGCTGGTTATCAGCTTGCCTTCGATGACGACCTCCTGGTCCACCCAGTGAGCGCCGGCATTACGCAGATCCACTTCAAGACTAGGCCAGCTAGTGAGGCGCTTCTGGGCGACCACGTCAGCGTTAATCAAGGTCCAGGGACCATGGCAGATCGCGGCGATCGGCTTGTTCTCGATGCTGAATTCGCGAATAAAGTTAATCGAACGCTCGCTCAGGCGCAGCAGATCGGGATTTGCTACGCCGCCGGGCAATAGCAGCATATCGAAAGTCAGCTTGACTGACGTCATGCACATTGCGCTCGACCTTGAATGTCGATGCGGGTGTCAGTTGGTTGAATGCCTGAATCTCTTCTTTGGCGGCCTTCGGCGACACCAGCGTCACCTCTGCCCCCCGCCCTTCGAGGTAGCCGCGCGGCTCCGTGTACTCGACCTCTTCCACGCCATCTGTCATCAGGACCGCAACGCGCTTGCCTTGCAGTCTTTTGCCGCCACCAGTGTTCGAGATCATGTCATCTCCTTGACGCTAAAAGTTAAGCACGAGGGATGGAAGTTTAGATTCGCCCCTGCAGCATGGCGCGCGGCATGCACTGGAAGCGAGGACACTGGAGCGCTGGCCTGTGGCGCACCGCCTTACATATAGGTGTCCCGGCTCAGCTTTTCCGCTGGCGGTCGACCTCCCTGAGTGCCCGCCGCAGGATCTTGCCCGATGCGGTTTTGGGTAGATCGGTCAGGAACTCAATTTCCCTTGGATACTTATAAGGCGCCGTTACGTTCTTGACGTGGTCTTGAAGCGACTTGATCATGGTCGCATCGGCGGCAAAGCCCGGGCGAAGCACGACGAACGCTTTGACGATTTCCCCACGCTCGGCGTCTGGCTTGCCGACCGCCGCCGCCTCCAGCACGGCGGCATGGGTGTTCAAGGCATTTTCGACCTCCGTCGGGCCGATCCGGTAGCCGGAGGAGCTGATCACGTCGTCGTTGCGCCCCGTGTAAAAGAAATAGCCGTCGCGATCCCGGTACCCCATGTCTCCGGTGAGCCAATAGTCCACACCATCCGAACTGAGAATGTTTTCCTGGGTTTTCCCCGGGTCATTCCAGTAACCGAGCGTGAATTGGGGGCTCGGAAGCTGCATCGCGATATTGCCAATCTCGTCGGCAGCAAGCTTGCCACCGTCGTGATCCAATATCTCGAAACGGGTGCCCGGAATGGGCTTGCCCATCGATCCGGGCAGCACCGACAAGCCGTCGCTATTTACGATGGTCATCAGTGTTTCGGTCTGGCCGTAACCGTCCAGCAGGTCGACCCCGGTCGCCTGCTTCCATCGCGTCACCAGTTCCGGATTAACCGTTTCGCCGGCCGACACGCAACGTTTCAGGCTGCTTAAATCGTAGCGTGTCAGATCAAGCTGAACGATGTGTCGAAACTCCGTGGCGGCGGCGCAAAAAGCCGTCACCCGGTGGTTCTGGATGATGTCGAGCCGGCGGTGCGGATCGAATGCGCCGTCGTGGAAAAGAACCGCCGAACCCGCGCCCCACGGCGCGAAGATAACGCCGGTACCGGCTTTTGACCATCCGGTATCGGCCGTACACCAGTTCAAGTCGCCAGGGCCGATGCCTTGCCAATATATCGCCGAATTGCGCCACGCGAACAACGCACGCGACGCATGCAGCACGCCCTTCGGACTCCCGCTGGTGCCGGAAGTGTAATACATGAGCGCCGCGTCATCGATCCCCATGTCTGCACACTCGAAGGCGCCCGATTCGCGGACGGATTCCTCATGCAGATTAAGCCAGCCGTCGACAGTTCCAAAACAGCATTTGACACGCAGCGTGTCGCATTGATCGTACTTCACGACGTTGTCGGCGGTGGTGACAACGGCTACCGCCCCCGAATGCGCCACGCGGTATTCAAGATCGTTGGCAGTCAACATTTCGATGCACGGGATTGCGATAGCGCCGATTTTGGTACACGCCGTCATTGTCAAATGCCACTCGGGGATGCGTGGCAACTGGACGATAATGCGGTCGCCTTTTTTTACGCCGGCGCGTCTCAGGACGTGGGCGATCTGGTCGCTGCCAATACTGATATCAGAAAAATTAAAGCGTCGTTCCGGGGCCTTGTCGCTGGTCCAGAGCAATGCCAGGCGATCGTCGTCGTGCGCTGTTGCGTCAACCACGTCGCGGCCGAAGTTGAATGTAGTCGGTAAATCCCACTTAAAATTATTGCGGACGTCATCGTAGGATGCGCCAATTGTCGTGGTGTGCACTGTCCCCTCCTATTGGTCTTAAATGGCCGCGCTGGCCGACAGTTCGGCGATTTCCAATGCAGTGTATCCGACCGACTTCAGCACCTCGTCAGTATGCTGACCCAAAGTCGGCGCCGGCATGCGGTGCCGCGCCGGCGTTGCGGAAAACTTCACCGGAAAACCTAGTTGCGGAATGCGCCCCTCTTCGGGATGATCGCAGTAGTAAAGCAGTTCGCGCGCTTTGGTCTGCGGGTGGGCAAATGCTTCGCGCATGCTGTTCACCGGCGCGACCGGGATATCCAGCTTTTCCAGTTCGGCGCACCAGTGGTCGCGCGGCGCGCTCTGGAATAGTGCTCCCAGGCGCCTGAACTGCTGGTCGGCCTGCGGTCCGGTCACCCATTGCTGGTCTTTCCACTCCGGCACGTTCAGGAACAAACACAGCCGCTCCCAGAACTGATCTTCAATGGCGCCCAGCGAAATGTATTTTCCGTCACCGCACAGGTAGACGTTGTAGCAGGCGGCGGACCCGATAAACCGGCGCTCGCCCCCTTTCGGCTCGATATCGGCGAACAGGTAATCGGCGGCGTGATATGCGAGCCAGGTGACGAGGCCATCGAACATCGACACATCGATATACTGCCCCGTCCCGCTGGCCTGGCGGGCGAGCACTGCCGCGAGGATGCCGTAGACCGCCATCAGCGAACCGCCGCCGACGTCGGCCACTGACAAGCCGGGTACCAGCGGACCGGTTGCAGGCGTGCCGAACAACTGGAGCGCGCCGCCCAGGGCCATGTAGTTGAGGTCGTGCCCTGACGCCAGCCTGAGCGGCCCGGTCTGGCCAAACCCTGATATCGAACACACGATGATGCGCGGATTGATCGCACTCAGCTCGGCATAAGCAAATCCCAACCGGTCCATGACGCCGGGCCGGAAACCTTCGATAACCACGTCGTATTGCTTGACCAGCTTTCGGAAAATCTCCTTTCCGCCATCGCTCTTGAGATTCAGGGTGAGACTCTTCTTGTTCCGGTTGAGCAGCAGGAAGGAACCCGATTCCTTCTTGTTGATGGGGGTGAAGCTGCGGTTGTAGTCGCCGGTTCCGGGTTGCTCCACCTTTAAAACGTCGGCGCCCAGGTCGGCCAGCAGCATCGTGCAGGTGGCGCCCGGCAGCAGGCGCGTCAGGTCGAGGATGCGCAGGCCCTGGAGCGCCTGCGGAAGTGACGAAGGAAGCGGCGGGGTCATGCGGCAGTCCACCCGCCGTCGACCACAATGGTGCTGCCGGTGATGTACGAGGCGGAGGGCGAGGCCAGGAAGACGGCTGCACCGGCGACCTCGCCGACGTGGGCAAAACGCCCGAGCGGGATGCGCGACAGCAGCCGCGGCGCGAGGTGCTGGTGGGTAGTCATCGCCGTGGTCAGGTCGGTTTCGACGAAGCCATAGCCGATTCCATTTACCCGGATCCCTTGTTCCGCCCAATCCACCGCGAGCGAGCGGGTAATCTGCTCGACGCCGCCTTTTGCCGCGCAATACGGCACCTGGCGCTTCAAGCCGATCCTGCCCCCTATGGATGAAATGTTGATGATGTTTCCTTTGCCGCGGGCCAGCATTGAACCGGTCAGGTGCTTGCAGCAATAGAACACGCCGTCCAGGTTAACCCTGGTAATCGTCATCCAGTCTTCAGTGGAGGTCTTGTCCAGGCTGGCGTAGTGCGGATCAATGCCCGCATTGTTTATCAGCACGTCAACCCCGCCGTGTTCAGCGTCGATCTTGCCGGCGCATGCCAATACCGATTCTTCCGACGCCACGTCCAGTTCATAGCCGTGACAGTTGGGCCCGAGCGTCGCTGCGACGTCGGCCGCGGCAGACAAGGTGCGTCCGGTAATGAACACTGTTGCGCCGCGCCGTGCAAATTCGCTCGCAATGGCATGGCCGATACCGCGCGTGCTGCCGGTGATGAGGACGCGCGCGCCGGCGACAGAAAACAGCGACTCATTGGTTTCCATCGCGAGCCTCCGGTTTGTGTTTTGTGCGCCGGATAATTCGCCGCGCCAATGACCATCGATGCGTTTCGGACGGACCGTCGTAGATCCGGAACGCCCGGATCTCGCGGAATATCTGTGCCACCGGCGTGTCGGCCGTCAAACCGAGCCCGCCCAGCACCTGGACACACCGGTCCGCAACCCGATACAACGCTTCTGAAACGATGACCTTGGCCCGGCTCGATTCTTCGTTGCCGCGCGAGCCCTGATCCAGGGCCCATGCCGCCTCCAACGTTACCAGGCGCGATATGTGGAGATCCATTTCATTGTCGGCCAATGCAAAGCCGACGGCCTGGTGCTCACCGATCGGTTTGCCGAAGGCCGGCCGTACCCGTGCATGAGCGACTGCAATGTCGTGCGCCCTCTGGGCCGCGCCCAGCCAACGCATGCAGTGCGTCAGGCGGGCCGGGGCCAGCCTGACCTGGGCGTATTGAAAGCCCTTGCCGATTTCACCCAGCACATCGCTGCGGCGCACCACCAGCTTATCGATTTCCACCACTGCATGGCCGCCGGTGAATGAGGAATCGATCGAGTCGATCAGCCGTTCGAGCTTGATCGCCGGATTCGGAAGGTCAACCATGAACATGGTTGCTCCCACGTCTACACCGTTGACGGTGGTCCGGGCCATGAGAATCATGAAGGCCGCGCCATCGGCGCCGGTAATGAGCCACTTGCGCCCGGATATGGTGAACGTTTCCCCGTCGCCCGTTGCGGTGGTTTGCATCAGGCTGGGGTCCGAACCCGCGCCCACGGTCGCCAATCCGAATTACGGCTGCCGCTTTACGAACAATACCGTCTCGGCGGA
>JAQGNM010000321.1 GCA_028291845.1 Massilia sp.
CAACACCCGCGTGGCCGACAAAAACAGCCGCCACCGCAAGAACGCCGGCTAAGCCATCGTTTCGCACCAGACGGCCGGCATTGCCGGCCGTTTTCTTTTGTGCGCCAGCAGATCGCTAGCATATCCAGTGGAAATACTGTATAGTATCGATTGTGCGCTGCAATACGAATCGCCGCTCCTGTGCAAGCAGGACGATGGATCCGCAGCCTGCTCGCCGATGTTGGCGTGCATCCGTAGTACCCCTAGCAGCTTCGCAAGCCAGGGCCGGTCTCCAGACCGTCGCCCTCAATAAAGCCCTCCCGCCTTGTGTGTCGATCCTGACACCGTCCCGGCGCAAAGCTTTTGTGCCGAAATTTCTTTATTTCTGAGTCATTTCGTTTGTTGGTTGGCGTTGCTATATCGCGCCCTGAGCATGAGTTCGGGCGCCAAATGAAGTAAGCCTTACGTTTACTTCCACCGAAAGAAAAGAAAACAATGAGTTTTGAAGCAACAAGTTTTGAGGCACTGGGCCTCCACGCATCCATCGTTCAAGCAGTGACCGAAGCCGGTTACACTGTTCCTACGCCGGTCCAGGCGCAAGCCGTTCCTGCCGCTATCGCCGGCCGCGACCTGCTGGTGTCGTCGCAAACCGGTTCGGGCAAGACTGCCGCCTTCATGCTGCCTGCGCTGCACAAATTTGCCGTCGCCGAGCTGTCGCCAGCGGCCAAGACCGCTGCCCAGGAAGCGCAATCAGCGCGCGCCCGTGGCGAGCGTCCACGTTTCAAGGCAGCCCAGCCAAAAATGCTGGTGCTCACGCCAACCCGCGAACTGGCCCTGCAAGTGACCACCGCCACCGAAAAATACGGTACCGGCATTCGCCGCATCAAGGCCGTGTCGATCCTCGGCGGCATGCCTTACCCAAAACAGATGCAACTGTTGTCGCGCAATCCTGAAATCATCGTCGCCACCCCTGGCCGTCTGATCGATCACATGGAATCGGGCAAGATCGATTTCTCGCAACTGGAAATCCTGGTGCTGGACGAAGCCGACCGCATGCTCGACATGGGTTTCATCGACGATATCGAAAAGATCATCGCCGCCACCCCGGCCGGCCGCCAGACGATGCTGTTCTCGGCAACCCTGGATGGCATGGTCGGCAACATGGCGCGCCGCATCACCAGCGATCCGATGGTCATCCAGATCACCAGCTCGCAATCGCGTCACGACAACATCACCCAGCGCGTGCACTTCGTCGACGATCTGTCGCACAAGAACCGCCTGCTCGACCACCTGCTGCGCGACGACACGCTGGACCAGGCTGTCGTGTTCACCGCCACCAAGCGTGACGCCGACACCATCGCCGACCGCCTGAACATCGCCGGTTTCTCGGCTGCAGCCTTGCACGGCGACATGCACCAGGGCGCCCGCAACCGCACCCTGGACAGCCTGCGCCGCGGCCAGGTCAAGGTGCTGGTGGCAACCGACGTCGCCGCCCGTGGTATCGACGTGCCGAACATCACCCACGTGTTCAACTACGATCTGCCGAAGTTCCCGGAAGACTACGTCCACCGCATCGGCCGTACCGGCCGCGCCGGTCGTAACGGCCAGGCAATTTCGCTGGTGAACCACGCCGAGGGCATGAACGTCAAGCGCATCGAGCGTTTCACCAAGCAGCTGATCCCGGTCTCGGCCATCGAAGGCTTCGAGCCAAAGCGCAGCGCCTCGGCGCCACGTTCGGCCGCACGTCCAGGCAGCTGGAAACCGGGCGACAACCGCTCGGCAGCCGCCAAGCCGGGCCAGCGCACCTTCAGCAAGCCGAATGCCCCGCGCAGCGGCGAAGGCGGCGGCTACAAGGGTTCGAACCCGCGTTCGGCCGACGGCGCCCGTCGTGCCTACGGCGACCGTTAATCACGGTTGCTGCGGTAACGCTTAAAAAAGCTGCTTCGGCAGCTTTTTTTACGTCCTTGCGCATGCATTACCGCGTCGTCAGCGAATATAGCTTGATGGAAACATTTCCTTGGTATAACTTATCCTCACCTGAGGAGAAGTCGACCATGAGTAATATGCCGCCCTTGCCGCAACGCCGTGTCGCCCTGTTGATCGATTGCGATAACGCCGGACCCGCCATGCTGCCGTTTGCGCTGGAGCGGATTCGATCCCAGGGGAAGGTAAGCATCCGGCGCGGCTACGGTGGGCAGGCCGTACTCGGTGGCAAGTGGAAAGAGGCAATGATGCAGGGGGCGTTGACGCCGCACCTGCATTACAGCGCCGTCAGCGGCAAGAACACCAGCGACATCGCGCTTGCCCTTGACGCTTTCGAACTGGCCATCAACGCCCAAGTGGAAATGGTCTGCATCGTCACCAGTGATGCCGACTACGTTTATCTGTGCACGAAATTGCGCGAGCGCGGCATTCTCAGCTGCGTTATCGGCGAGAGCAAAACGCCGCCTGCGCTGCGGGCGGCGAGCGACTATTTCCATGAATTCGCGGCTCCGGCGGCAGCGGCAGCGGCACTAGAATTTGCAAAAGCGACGCCGCCGGCGGCAGCCGCGCAGGAAGTGCACGCTGCCAGAAAATTGCTGACCGCTGCAGTGCGCGCCATGCTGAAGCTCGAAGGTCTCGACATGGTTTCGCTGCCGAAATTTGGACAGTTTCTACGGCAGGCGCATCCCACATTCTCTTGCAAGGAGCACCATCACGCGAACTTGAGCAAGATGCTCATGACAGTGCCGATGCTCGAGTGCCGCCTGGTCGGCGACGACTACATGGTCTCGCTGCGCAGCAGCGCGCACGACCGTTGTAGCGCCAGCGCAGTTAGTGGATAATACCGACCCATGAACGATACCACCACCCTCCCCCCATTGCCTGACCGGCTCTCCATCGATCCGAGCAGCCCATTTCACGACGCCAAGATCTTCGAGAACGATATCGGCATCCGTTTCAACGACAAGGAACGCACCGACGTCGACGAATACTGCCTGAGCGAAGGCTGGATCAAGGTTACCGCCGGCAAGACGCTCGACCGCAAGGGCAAACCGATGCTGCTCAAGCTCAAGGGCAAAGTCGAAGCGTTCTACAAGTAAACAGTACGCTCAAAATTAATACGCTCTACATGAAAAACGGCTACCTCGGTAGCCGTTTTTCATTCCGCCGGACGGGATTATTTGAGGCGCCGTACCGCTGATGAAAATGAGGTCTCGCGGGCATCCTTGAGGCGCTCGTCGCTTTCGCCCAGGTGTTGCTTGGCATCCTGGTTCAGCGAGTGTTCCTGGCGCTCGCGCTCGATTTCGCGCTCGATGCGCCCGGCGGGAAGGGGCTTGGGGGAATTGATAAAACTGGGCATGGTCATCTCGATTTGTGTGGCCGTACGGCAAACGCTGAAAAACGGCAGCGCCACCCGGGTGCGGGCGCTGCCTCGTGCCGTCAGCATGCCCCATCCGCCGGGCCCGGTAAGTGGGCTGGCGCACGCAAGTAGGAAATTTCAGCGGATGAAGAGGATAATTCTTATGCCCAGGCGGACAATCAATCGAGTTTTTTCAGCCGTTGCCCCATGATGCCCCACGCGCAATCAACGCCGTCGAGCTTGCCGCACAGGGCCCAGCCCGTGCCGATTTTTTCCACGGTGATGGGAATTTCGAGTTCCTTCGCCAATTTTTCGGCCCAGACGCCGGCAGCGCCCTTGCCTTTGAATAGTTCCTTGCCCTCGTAAATCACGGTGGCGTCGAATACAGAAGCTGCGAAAATGGTCATGAGATGTCTGGTGCGCTGAAATAAAACGCCATGGTAGCGGAAATCCGTCCCCTTCAACGCGACAGCAATCCCAACTCGGCCATGCAGGCGACCGCGGTGTCGGCCACTGCCTGGTGACCTTGCTGAAAGTTGCCGGCCACCCGGCTGATGCAGGCTTGCACCTGGCGCGCCTTGGGGCGGATGGCGATCGGGTCGTGCAGGTTGAGGATGCGCTCGACCAGGTCGCTGGCGGTGGCAAACTGGTTGGCTTCGCCGGCCTGGTTCCATTCGCGCAGGCTGGCGCGGTGCAAGTCGCCGACCGGCCCTTGCCGGGCCTGTACAGTTGCGCTGATCAAAAGAACAATGGCAAGCAAATGGCATGGTCGCATGGCGGCCTCACTGGATACATGAAGCGCTCAGGCTACGGCCTTCAAAAGATCCGGCATTGGGCCGGCGCAATTGTCACGCTTGTCACGCGGGCGCGCGTGAACGGCCATCTGCTGGCACAGTAGCGGCCTGATCAATAATTTTCTGCCTGCAATGATTTCCGGAGTACCTGTGATGACTGCGCTCTGGCGCGCCCTGCGCGCCGACCGCCTGCTGCAAATCCTGCTGGGCGCGCTGCTGCTGCTGGCTCTTGTCAGCGCCGTTCCCTTGCAACGCTATCCGGCGCTGGTCGACTGGCCGACCATCGCCGCCCTGACCGGCCTGTTGGCATTGACCAAGGGACTCGAGCTGTCCGGCGCGCTGGCCTGGCTTGGCCACCGCCTGATTGCCGCCATGGCCACCGAGCGGCGCGCGGCCCTGCTGCTGGTGCTGGCCTCGGTGATGCTGTCGACCGTGCTGACCAACGACGTCGCCCTGTTCGTGGTGGTGCCGCTGACCTTGGGGGTGTGCCGGCTGACGGCGATCCCGGCGGCGCGGCTGGTGGTGTTCGAAGCGCTGGCGGTGAATGCGGGATCGGCGCTGACGCCGATCGGCAACCCGCAAAACTTATTTCTGTGGCAACTGTCGCATGTATCGTTCGGCGGCTTTGTCGCGCACATGCTGCCGCTGGCGGCGTTGCTGACCGTGCTCCTGCTGGCGCTGACGGCGGCGAGTTTCAGGGCGCGGCCGATCGCGGTGACCGACCCCACACGCCAAGGCGCGCTCGACCATCGCCTGCTGTGGACCGCACTGCTGCTTTACGTGCCCTTCCTGGTCGCCACCGACCTGCATCACGCCGGCGCCGCCCTGCTGGTGGTGCTGGCGCTGATGGCGCTGCTGCGTCCGGCCGTGCTGGCGCGCCTGGACTGGGGATTGTTGCTGGTGTTCATCTTGATGTTCATCGACTTGCGGCTGCTGGCGGGCCTGGCGCCGGTACAGGCGGCCATTGCCGGCCTCGGCCTGGAGGCGCCGTCGCACCTGTATTTCGCCGGCATCGGCGCCTCGCAGGCGATCAGCAACGTGCCGGCGGCGATCGCGCTGGCGGCGTATTCGAGCGATTGGAAAACCATCGCGTACGCGGTCAGCGTGGGCGGCTTCGGCACGGCGGTGGGATCGCTGGCGAACTTGATCGCGCTGAGAATGGTGAAGGAAGCAGGCGCGTGGACGCTGTTTCATTTGTACGCCATGCCGTTTCTGCTGGTGGCGACGGGGATCGGCTACGTCCTGCTGTTCTGGACGTAGCCGAGGCAGAGCCTGTTACGCTTGCTGATGCTTGCCTGCTTGCCGACGTGCTTCATCTTCGGCAATGTCTTCGCGCGTCAGCGGCACGAAAGGCCCCTGTGTTGCACGACGCGCGAGCCGCTCGCCATCGGGCGAATTGAAAGTCTTGATAAAACGATAGCCCAGATACAGCACTGCCGGGCCCCACAGGATTAATACCATCAATACAATCAAACCCTTTTCCATATTCATCTCCATTTACTGTAAGTTGTACTTACTAATTATTATTCGGAAAGGTGCCAAACAATTGTATCGACGTCTTTCATCAGCGTCTACCGAATTGCATAAAAATTAATCACGGTTCGCAGGTGCGAAAACCGACGAATATATCGTCACGCTCCGGCAAATAAAAGTTGCGAAAGCGCGCATCGAGCAGGCGCGGCTGGGTGGCCGAGGAGGCCCCGCGCAGCACCTGGTGGCTCATGAACCATGGTTTCGAATATTCGCCGTAGCGGTCGGGCGCAAAGCCCGGGTAGGGTTCGAACGGCGACGCGGTCCACTCCCACAAGGCGCCCCACTGCATGCCCGGAATGCCGGAGAAGGCGGCATATTCCCATTCCGCTTCGAGCGGCAGGCGCCGCCCGGCCCAGGCGCAATAGGCCTGCGCTTCGAACAGGCAGACGTGGCGCACCGGCTCGTGCATGGCCAGGGTGGCGGGCCGGCCGAAGCGCACCGTGCGCCATTGGCCGCCATCGGCGTCGCGCTGCCAGTAGCGCGGCGAGGAACGCTCCTGCTTCATCAGCCAGGCGCTGCCGGCGGCGCTCCAGAACTGGCGGTTCTGATAGCCGCCGTCATCGACGAAGTCCATGTACTGCGCATTGGTGACCAGCGCCGCGTCCATGCGGAACGGCGCCACGTAGCAGGAGAAAGCCGGCTTCTCGTTGTCGAACACGAAGCCGGTGTCGAAGCCGCCGCCGAGCAGCATGCTGCCGCCGGGGTAGCCGATATCGCCGCCGCGGCCCGCGCGCGACACCGCCGCCGGTAATAGCAGCGCCGCCGGCGCCGCCACTCCGAGGGTCTGCATGGTGTAGAGCAGCGCTTCGCCGTGCATGTCCTCGTGCGCCAGCGCCAGCCGGTATGGATACAGGGTTTCGTCCAGGCCGGCTTCGCGCGAGAGCTTGTCGAGCACCCGGTCGAGCACCTCGCGGCAGTAGGTTTTGAGGGCGCCCGCGGGCGGCAGGTCGAGCGTCCAGCGGCTGCGGTGCGGCACCAGGTTGGAGTCGAACCAGTCGTCGCCTTTCGACAGCAAGGAGGGCCGCTGCGCCGCGGCCGGATGGGTCGACATCGCCTCGCGCAGGATGAACCACTCGGCGAACCAGGCGATATGGCCCAGCTCCCACAAGGGCGGATTGATGATTGGCAGCTGCGGCACGCGGGCGCTGACGTCCATGCCCTGCGCGGCGTAGGCATCGAACAAGGCCAGCGTATAATTTCGCGCCACTTGCAGCGATTCGGCCAGCTGCTGGGGTTTGGCGTGACGGAACGACGCCGGGTGGGTCGCCTGGTGATTGTTAGCAGGATTCATTCTACGATTGTAGCGATTTTTAAGGCAAAGCCGGTGCGCAGCAAATCCATCACCACCATCACCATCGTCAGTCCCGCCACCAGCGGCGAGAACAACGGCAACTGGCAGACCGCCAGCCGCTGGGCGCGCATGCTGGGCGAACGCCACCAGGTGGCCATCGTCCACCACTGGCAGCCGGGCGACGCCGTTCCCGACCTGTTGATTGCCCTGCATGCGCGCCGCGCCGCCCCCTCTCTGGCGGCGTTTTGCGCCGCCTGGCCGGACCGCCCGGCGCTGCTGGTCCTGACCGGCACCGATCTGTACCGAGACATCGCCGTCGACGCCGCCGCGCAAGCCTCGCTCGATCTGGCGACCAAACTGGTCCTGCTGCAGCCGGCCGGCATGGCGCTGCTGCCGGCGCGCGTGCGCGCCAAGGCGCAGGTGATCTACCAGTCGGCGCCATCCATGTCGCCCCTGCCGGGCGATCCGGCCGAACCGGCGATCGTCATGATCGGCCACCTGCGCGGCGAAAAGGACCCGGCCGCCTTCATGGCCGCCTCGCGCCTGGTGGCGTCGAACGCACGCTTGCTGCATATCGGCGGCGCCCTCGATCCGGCGCTGGGCGAACTTGCACGGCGCACCGCGCGCGCCAATCCGCGCTACCAATGGCTTGGCAACCTGCCGCACGAGGCCACCCGCGAGCAGCTGCGGCGCAGCCATGCGATGGTGATCGCCTCGACCATGGAAGGCGGCGCCAACGTCATCATCGAGGCCGTCACCTGCGGCGTACCGGTGATCGCCAGCGACATCAGCGGCAACCGCGGCATGCTGGGCATTGACTACGCCGGCTACTTTGCGGTCGGCGACGCCGCCGCCCTGGCCGCGCTGATCGACCGGTCGCTGTCCGACCCGGCGTTTTACGCCCGCCTGCAAGAGCAGTGCGCGGCGCGCGCAGGCCTGTTCGCCCCGGCGGCCGAGCAAGCGGCGCTGCTGCAATTAGTGGATAATCTGGCCGATCAAGCACACATCTAGAACGGAAAGCACCATGACCGCACCACTCGAGCAGCCTATCAAACTCACCTCCTTTTCACACGGCGGCGGCTGCGGCTGCAAGATCGCACCGGGCGTCCTGTCGGCAATCCTGAAAAATTCGGCCGGCTTTCCGGTGCCGAAAGAACTCATGGTCGGCATCGAAACGGCCGACGACGCCGCCGTCTACAAACTCAATGACGAGCAGGCGCTGATCGCCACCACCGATTTCTTCATGCCGATCGTCGACGATCCGTACGACTTCGGCCGCATCGCCGCCACCAACGCCATCTCCGACGTGTATGCCATGGGCGGCACACCGATCATGGCGCTGGCGCTGGTGGGCATGCCGATCAATAAGCTGCCGGTGGAGACCATCGGCCTGATCATCAAGGGCGGCGAATCGATCTGCGCCGAAGCGGGCATCCCGATCGCCGGCGGCCACACCATCGATTCGGTCGAGCCGATCTACGGCCTGGTGGTGCTGGGACTGGTGCACCCGTCGAAAGTCAAACGTAATGCCGACGCCAGGGAAGGCGACGTTCTCATTCTCAGCAAACCGCTGGGCGTGGGCGTGCTGTCGGCGGCCCTGAAAAAAGGTGTGTTGGGCGATGATGGCTACAAGGCCATGATCGACAACACCACCAAGTTGAACAAACCTGGCAAGGCGCTGGCCGAGATGGCCGGCGTGCATGCGCTCACCGACGTCACCGGGTTCGGCCTCTTGGGCCACCTGCTGGAACTGGCGCGCGGCGCCAAGTTGACCGCACGCCTGACCATGGCCGACATTCCGCTGCTGCCCGGCGTCGAGCAGCTGGCCCATGAAGGCTATTTTACCGGCGCATCAGGGCGCAACTGGGACGCCTACGGCAGCGACGTCGAACTGGCGGCCACCGTCAAACCGGCGCAACAGGCTTTGCTCACCGACCCGCAAACCTCGGGCGGCTTGCTGGTGTCGGTTGATGCCGCCAGCGTCGACGAGGTGCTGGCGCTGTTTCGCCGCGAAGGCTTCGGCGAGGCGGCGGTGATCGGCGCCATGGCCGCGGGCGACGCCAGGGTCGTGGTGGCCTGAGCGATTATGCAATTTTTCGCATAATTGCATTTTACCGAAGCGGGCCCATGGTCGGCCGACCGCGCCTGCATGCTATACTCGCCGCCATGAAAAACGTACAAACAATTCCATCAATTCCATATTGGTGGCGCGCCTGACCCTGGCGGCCCGTTTTCACACGCATGATTAATCACGTGATGCCGCCGGTGCTGGCGGCATCGTCGTTTCGACGCTTGCGCCTTGCGACCGTCGGCATCACTCCACTGGAGTTTCGATGTCCATCCCTAGCACTGTCACCACGCCCGCTGCCGCCACGCCCGCTGTCATCCTGACCGGCGACCGCCCTACCGGCCCCCTGCACCTGGGCCACTACCTCGGCTCGCTGCGCACCCGGGTCGAACTGCAGCACACTCACAAGCAGTTCATTCTGCTGGCCGACGCCCAGGCCATGACCGACAACGTCGGCAAGCACCAGAAGGTGACGGACAACGTCATCGAAGTGGCGCTCGACTACCTGGCGGCCGGCATCGACCCGGAAAAATCCACCATCTTCATTCAGACCCAGGTCATCGAGCTGGCCGAACTGACCCAGTACCTGATGAACCTGGTCACGGTGGCGCGCCTCGAACGCAACCCCACCATCAAGACCGAGATCGTGTTGCGCGGCTTCGAGCGTGATATCCCGGCCGGCTTTCTGACCTACCCGGTCAGCCAGGCGGCCGACATCACCGCCTTCAAGGCGACCCTGGTGCCGGTGGGCGACGACCAGCTGCCGATGATCGAGCAGACCAATGAACTGGTCCGCAAATTCAACGCCACCGTCGAGCGTGAAGTGCTGGTGGAAGCCAAGGCGATCCTGTCGGCGGTAACCCGCCTGCCGGGCACCGATGGCAAGGCCAAGATGAGCAAATCGCTGGGCAATTCGATTGCGCTGGGCGCCTCCGCCGACGAGATCAGCAAGGCCATCAAGATGATGTACACCGATCCCAATCACCTGCGGGTGGACGACCCGGGCCAGGTCGAGGGCAATGTGGTGTTCAGTTTTCTCGACGCCTTCGAGCCGGACACGGCCAAGGTCGACGAGCTGAAGGCGCACTACCGCCGCGGCGGCCTGGGCGACAGCGTGCTCAAGAAAATGCTCAACGAGCGCCTGCAGGAAGTGATCGCGCCGATCCGCGCCGAGCGCCAGCGCCTGGCCGCCGACCGCGCCGAGATCATGAATGTGCTGCGCCGCGGCACCGAGAAGGCGCGCGAGACGGCGGCGCAGACGCTGTCGGAAGTGAAAGCCGCGCTGGGGCTGAACTACTTCGGTTGATGGGTCTTGTTTGACGCCGGGGCGAGCGTGTCGAGAACAAAACTCGACATGCTGTCGGCCAGCACATGCTCGCCAAAAAACACCTCGCCGGCGTTTTCCGTGCGCAGCAACGCCGCCTCGGTTTCGCTGTGCGAGCGCAGCACCGTTTTGATGCCCGGGTTGAGCGCGCGGGCGGTATCGAGCATCGCCCGCACGCGCGAGGTGTCGGGCGTGGCCACCACCAGCATGGCGGCGCGCGCGATGTGCGCCTGGATCAGCACCGCCGGCTCGCCGGCGTCGCCGGCCACCGCGGCGATGCCCTGCTTGCGCAATTCTTCGACCAGCTCGCGATTCTGCTCGGCGACGACAAAGTGCACCCCGCGCGCGCCGAGCTCCCTGGCGATCCGCTTGCCGACCCTGCCGTAACCGACCAGCACGACTTGACCCGACAGCTTGGCGTGATCGGTGCTCATCGGCAGACCGGCCAGCGGGTCTTCGCTTCTTTCCATGCGGCGCGCCAGTTCGGACCTGGAGCGGATCCACTTCTGCAGCGGCTCGACGGCGGCGAACAACAAAGGATTGACGGCGATCGAGATGATGGCGCCGGCCAGTATCAGACTTTGACCTTCCGCGGGCAGCAATTTCAACTGCATGCCGACGCCGGCCAGGATGAAGGAAAATTCACCGATCTGCGCCAGGCTGGCCGACACCGTCAGCGCCGTGTTGAGCGGATAGCGCAGCGCCACCACCAGCAGGCCCGCGGCCAGCGATTTACCGAAGATGATCACGGCGATCACCGCCAGCACGTGCAGCGGCATCTGCACGATTACCATCGGATCGAACAGCATGCCGACCGAGACGAAAAACAGCACCGAGAAAGCGTCGCGCAGCGGCAGCGATTCCTCGGCGGCGCGGTGGCTCAGTTCGGACTCGCGCAGCACCATGCCGGCGAAAAAGGCGCCCAGCGCGAACGACACGCCGAAAATTTCCGACGAGCCGTAGGCGATACCGACCGCCGCGGCGATCACGCACAGGGTGAACATTTCGCGCGAACCGGTCTTGGCGACCCGCCACAGCAGCCATGGAAACAGCTTGCGGCCGACAATCAACATGAAGGCGACAAACGCGCCCACCTGCGCCAGGGTGATGCCGATGGTCTGCCACAGCGGTTTGCTGCTGTCGCCGCCCTCGCCGCCCAGGATGCCCGACAATGCCGGCAGCATCACCAGCATCAGCACCGTCACCAGGTCCTCGACCACCAGCCAGCCCACCGCGATCCTGCCATTGAGGGAATCGAGGATGCCCTTGTCTTCCAGCGCGCGCAGCAGCACCACCGTGCTGGCCACCGACAGGGCCAGGCCGAACACCAGGCCGGCGCCGAAACTCCAGCCCCACAGGTGCGACAACCCGATGCCCATCATGGTGGCGACGACGATCTGCAAGACCGCTCCCGGCAGCGCCACCTTCCTTACCTCCATCAAGTCCTTGATCGAAAAGTGCAAGCCGACCCCGAACATCAACAGCATCACGCCAATTTCCGACAGCTGGCCGGCCAGGCCGACGTCGGCCACGAAACCGGGCGTGGCAGGGCCGATCAGCACGCCTGCCGCCAGGTAGCCGACCAGGGCCGGCAGGCGCAGTTTGAGGGCGATCATGCCGAAAAGCAGGCCGAAGCCGAGGGCGGCGGCGATGGTGGTGATGAGGCTGAGGTTGTGGTGCATCGATTCCCTTCGAAAAAACTAAATGTCAATTTATTTACAAAACGATAGCGTTACTGCTAACATTTGGCGCCCTTCGGCAAGCGCAAGGCTTATCGATAAATACATCTTAACGTAACGAGACCCCATGGCCGAACAGGAAGTCGCGAAGCACACCAAAAACCTGCTGGGCGCCGCCACCAGCGCGCACGGATTTGCCCACAAGCTGCGAGAAATTGTTCTCGAGATGGTGATCATCGTGTTCGCCGTCAGCATCAGCATCTGGTTTCATTCGCTGGGCGAACACCGCCACGAGCAGGCGCAGGTGCGCACGTTCTTGCTGGGGTTGAAAAAGGATCTGCAGAGCGATATGGACCAACTGGCCGAAGTGGTGGCGTTTCACCACAAGGCCGATCAGCGCTATGCCGCCCTTGCCGCGCTCGACCCGGCCCAGCCGCCGGCGGGCGCCGAGGCGGCGAAATTCGAGCAGGATTACCAGTTCGTGCGGATGAACAATTTTCTGGTGGCGCGGCTGGGGCGCTACGAAGGCTTCAAGTCGGCAGGCAAGCTGACCAATATCGAAAACGACCAGTTGCTTGACCAGATCATTGCCTTGTACGAGTACGACGTGCCGAAACTCAATCTGTCATCCGGCGGCTGGCTGTCGGATCACCGCAAACTTGGCGAATTTCTCGACCAGGCCACCGCAGAGGACGACAGCACGGCGGGCCGCTACCGCGCGCTGACCAGCAAAAAGGGCAAGATTCTGTTGCGAAAAATGGTCACTTATCCGCAGCTATACGAACGCGCCGCCAAGCTGCAGCTCGAAGCCAAAGCCATCGTGGTGGCCATCGACAAGGCTTATCCGGAACCGGTCGCGGTGCCCCGCTGAGCAGGCCGCTGGCGCGGCGCCGGCACGGACGCGCTTGACAAGCCTGGCCACCTTGCCGTACATTATTTGTATGTCCTCGCCTTTACATCTATCCACTTCCCTACCGCTCGCCGGCAAGCTATGCCTGGCGACGCTACTAGCTGCCCGCGCGTAATTCACGTGTAGTGCGCTGCCCGGCCACCCGCCAGGCTCCCAGGCTTCAAGGCTGAACCGTTCAGCCACCCCGGAAAGTGTGACCCGATGTACCAGACCACCACCCCAGATTTTGTCGTAGTTCGTGCCAGGTCGACCGCGGCCCGCGATCTTGCCACGTTCCTACCGCTACACCTACCGACCGGTTGCCTGGCCTAGTGTTCCGTGGCCGCCAGGCCGCCCGTCGCCACAGTAGCCGACGCATTGCGTCCTTCCAATACCGAATTCAGGAGCAGCACCATGATGATCCAAAACCCCGCATCCAAATACCGCCCGTTTCCCGCCATCGCCCTCGCCGACCGTACCTGGCCGAACAACACCATCACCAAGCCGCCGATCTGGATGAGCACCGATCTGCGCGACGGCAACCAGGCGCTGATCGAGCCGATGAGCCCGGAAAAGAAATTGCGCTTTTTCGAGATGCTGGTGCAAATCGGCCTGAAGGAAATCGAAGTGGGTTTTCCATCGGCCTCGCAGACCGACTTCGATTTCGTGCGCAAGCTGATCGACGAAAAGCGCATTCCGGACGACGTCACCATCATCGTGCTGACCCAGTCGCGCGAAGAACTGATCCGCCGCACGGTCGATTCGGCGGTCGGCGCCAAGCGCGCCATCGTCCACCTGTATAACTCGGTGGCGCCGGTATTTCGCCGCGTGGTATTCAATATGAGCCGCGAAGAGATTACCCAGATCGCCGTCACCGGCACCCAGTTGGTGAAAGACCTGGTGGCGCAGCATCCGGAAACGGATTGGGGCTTCGAATATTCGCCCGAATCGTTTTCCACCACGGAACTCGATTTTTCGCGCGATATCTGCAATGCCGTATCCGCTGTCTGGCAGCCGACCCCCGAACGCAAGATGATTTTTAATTTGCC
>JAQGNM010000333.1 GCA_028291845.1 Massilia sp.
GGCGGGGCCGTCGCCCAGCACCGCCAGCGACACGGCGCCGCCGCCGGCGTCGACCTTCACTTGAACCTGGCCGCCGGCCTGGCCGTACTTGACGGCGTTGTCGATCAGATTATCGATCAGGACCGACAGCGCCACCGGATCGGCGTGAACGATGGCGCGTGCAGGCGCCTCCAGCGTCAGCTCGATTCCCTTGTCGAGGGCGGCCCCGGCGTGGCGGGCGGCGCTGTCGGCGGCCAGCGCCGCCAGGTCGAGCGCCTGGGTGGGCGCGGGCGCTGCCTGATCGAGCCGTGCCAGCAGCAGCAGCTGGCGCACCAGGTGGGTGCTGCGGTCGACGCCCTCGACGATCTGGCGCATGGCGTGATTGCGCTCCTTGTCGTCGATCGCGGCCAGCGCCACCTCGGCCTGGATCTTGATGGCCGCCAGGGGCGTGCGCAA
The DNA here is from genome assembly GCA_028291845.1 of Massilia sp. Taxonomy (GTDB): domain Bacteria; phylum Pseudomonadota; class Gammaproteobacteria; order Burkholderiales; family Burkholderiaceae_D; genus JAFCUW01. Next base: position 436 of record JAQGNM010000333.1, read on the forward strand.
TTCGTGCGCGGCGTCGGCCGTAAAGGCGCGCTCGCGCGCGATCGACGCCGACAGGCGCAGCAGCAGGCGGTCGAGGGCGTCGATCAGCGGCTGCACTTCGACCGGGGTGCTGGTGAGATCGATCGGATCGAGCTTGCCGGCGTCACGTTCGGCGATCGCGCGCGACATCGCGCGCAGGGGCCGCAAACCGTAATGCACGCTGATCCACACCAGCAGCGCCAGCACCGGCAGGCCATACAGCAGCACCTGCGCCATCCGCAGCGCCGTTTCATTGGCCAGTTTGCTGCGCACGCCGGGCCGCTCGAACACCCGCACCTGGTAGCCCTGGGCAGGATCGACCATGGCGTAGGTGTGCCAGGCGTAGCGCGCGTGCGTCAGCATGGCGTGGCCGCTGGCCGCATGAAAGCCGACTTCGGGGGCGCCGGGGCTGCGCAGGCGCAAGGTGTGCCGGCGGTCCCAGACCTGGAAGCGCAGCTGCGCGTGGTCGTCTTCGTGGTCGTCCTCGTCCGCATCGTTTCCGGCGTGGTCCGCCAGCGCCGCCAGCCGCGGCAGGTCGAGCAGCATGATGGTGCGCGCGGCTTCCTCCAGCCTCGCATCGGCCTGCTCGCCGATTTCCTCGCGGGTGTCGAAATAGCTCCATGCCAGCATGCCGGCCCATACCAGCGCCACGCTGGCCGACAGCAGCAGCGCCAGGCGGCGGCGGATCGAATACGGTTTCATGGGCGCTGTGCCGGCGCCGGCCCGGCCTTGCGCACGATGTAGCCGACCCCGCGAATGGTTTGAATCAGCTCCGCGCCCAGCTTCTTGCGCAGGTTATGGATGTGGACTTCGATGGCGTTGCTGTCGACCTCCTCGTTCCAGCCATATAAACTCTCTTCCAGCCGCGCGCGCGACAGCGCCATGCCGGCGTGCTCGAGCAGGTCGGTCAGGATGGCGCACTCGCGTCCCGACAGGGTGATGGTGTCGGCGCCGCGCGTGACGCTCGAGCTGGCCGGGTCGAGCAGCAGTTCGCCATGGCGTATCACCGGCACGCTGCGCCCGCTGGCGCGGCGCAGCAGGGCGCGCATGCGCGCCACCAGTTCGGCCAGGTCGAACGGCTTGATCAGATAATCGTCGGCGCCCGCTTCGAGGCCGGCGACGCGGTCGGCAACCGTGTCGCGCGCGGTGAGGATCAATACCGGCACGTCGCTGCCGGTGCGGCGCAAGCCACTCAGCACAGCCATGCCGTCGACCCGCGGCAGTCTCAGGTCGAGCACCACCAGGGCGTAGGTGGTGGTGGCCAGCGCCAGCTGCGCGGCGTTGCCGTCCTGCGCCCAGTCGACCGTGAAGCCGGCCTGGCGCATGCCGACCTCGATGCCATTACCGAGCAGCTTGTCATCTTCCACCAGCAGTATGCGCATTGCTTGCCCCTTGTTTGATTTGACCAGGCGATTATCAGGCAGCCGGCGGCGCCGTCCGGCGGCTGCGGTAAATATTTTTGTTTTGACGGCGCCTTAAGATTGCCTTCAGCCTGGATCGTCAACCTGCATCGCAAGTCCGGGCCATCGGTGGTCCGCGGCATCTCGAATAAAGGACAACATCATGAAAATCACCTCCATCGCCGCCGTTCTCGGCCTGGCAATTTCCTGCAACGCGCTGGCCGACGACAATTGCACCTTGGAACCGCGCAGCAAGTGGATCAGCATGGCCGACGCCAAGATCAAAGCGGAGCAGCGCGGCTTGACGGTGCAGCGCATCGAAGCGGACGACGGCTGTTACGAGGTGCATGCGGCCAACCAGAAGGGTGACCGGATCAAGCTGACCATGCACCCGATCAGCGCCGCCGTGATGGAGGAAGAGATCAAGTATGCGCAGCCGGCAGTTGCCATGCCCGCCGCCGCGCCGGCCGCGGCGCGCTAAGAAGTGGGCGTGGGCGCCGGCGCATCGCGTCCCAGCCATCTGGCCGCCAGCGCCAGCGCCGCGAACAGGTAGGCCAAGCCGCCCGGCACCCACATGATCAAGCCTCCCAGCTGCTGGTCTTCGAGGGCGTCCAGGCCGTACGCTTCACCGGCGCCGATATAACTGGGATACCAGACCAGGTCCGACCAGGTCAGCAGCGCCCCCAGTGCGCCGGTGTGCGCCATGGTGGTAAAGATGTACAGCATGGTCATGCCGCGCCGCGGCGTGGCGCTGCCGTCCCCGAGTACGGCCCACCAGAACAGCAGCGCCGAGCCGAGAAAGCTGACGTGCTGCAGGGTGTGGATGGTTTCGCTGTGCAGCGCCGCCTCGAACAGCAGCGGCGCATGCCACAGCCACAGCACCGCCGCGTGCAGCAGCCAGGCGAACATGGGCAAGGTCAACAAGGTCCAGGCCAGCTGCACGGGGGTGCTGCGCGCGGCGGCGCCGACCGGCCGGCGCCAGGATGCCGACAAGCCCCACATCCAGAAGGCGAACGGGCGCCCCAGCACCAGCAGGGGCGCGGCGACGATCATAATCATTTCGTGCTGCAGCATGTGGGCGGAAAACAGCTGGGAGCCCATCTGGTCGAGCGGCGACACCAGCGCCGCCGCCAGCGCCAGCCAGCCGCCGAGGAACATCAGGGCCTGGCTGCGCAGGCGGGCGCGCCCTTCGCGTGCGCGCGGCAGCAGGCGCAGCATGCCGGCCGCATACAGCAGCAAGCTGGCCCCCAGACAGACCAGCACCCAGGGTTCCCAGGTCCAGCCGGGAGACGGCGTGGCGGCTGCGGCGACATCGTGCGCGCGCGCCGGCAGGCTGGCCAGCGCGGCGGCCAGCGTCCATATCAGGCGGCGCACGGCGACACCATCAGCACGGCCAGCCACTCGACCAGCACCACCAGCGCCGACAGCGCGCCGGCCATGCTGGCCAGCTGGTCGACGAAATGCCGGCGTGCCGGGGTAGCCCGGCGCAGGCGGCGCGCCACCGGCACGGTGACGACGACGCAGGCGACCAGGCTGGCGGCGCACAGCGCGTGCAGGGTCGAGGTACTCTGGCTGGCGCAGGCCGGCGTGACGAGGGCATACGCCACCGACGCGTTGGCGAGCGCGATCGATGGCGTCAATAACAGAGCGGGCCAGTTCGGCATCAACATGGTATTGCGCGCCTAAGGGCGCCCGCCCCAGTAAATGACGGCGTAGATCGGCAGCCAGCTGCCGACCACGAAATACCAGTACATGGCGTTTTCGCTGACATCGACAAAGCGCTTGCCTTCGAGCGGGCCGGTGAACATCAGCACCGCCAGCACCACCGTGTCGATGGTGTCGGTGACCAGGTGGGTGGTGTGCAGGGCCAGCAGCATCCATACGATGGAGCCGTAGGCGTTGGCGTCCCAGCGCGTGTTGAGGGCGCCGAATTCGAACACGCGGACGGTCAGGAACAGGGCGGCGCTGACCAGGCAGACCGTCAGCCACAGGCGTACCCCGGCCAGATCCTCGCGCTCGGCGGCGCGCTTGGCCAGCCAGTTGGGCAACAGGCTGACCAGCAGGATCGCCGTGTTGATCGAGCCCCATAGCAGCTCCGGCGCGCGGTTGACCGGCCAGGTCAGCGAGTGGCTGCGCAAATAAAAGTACATGACAACGGCGAGGGCGAACACGGTGCCCTCGATAACCATCAAGCCCATGGTCCCCCACCACATCATGCTGCCCGAGCCGTACACATAGGTCGGCAGCAGGCTGACGTCGACGTCGGCGGCGCTGGTCTGGCGCACTGCCCGCCCGCTCATGGCTTCACCTCGCGCCGGCGATTGCGCTCGGTGGGGCCGCGGCGCGGCCAGAACCAGGCCACCAGGGGCGCAGTCACCAGCACGGCGCCCCACACCACCGCCCACGGCGTGAAAATGGAGGCGACGAACAGCACGGTCACGGCCAGCGCCGAAATAAACGGCCAGATGCTCGGTTCGGGCAGGGTGGCGCGGTGGTCGGGCACGGCGTCGAGCACGCTGGTGACCAGCACTTCGCGGCGGTGGTCGGCCAGCCCGGTGACGCTGCCGGCAATGCCGTCTTCGCTCCACAGTGGATAGCGCGAGGCGACCACCGGCGGCGTTGAAAAATTGCCTGGCGCGGGCGGCGAATCGGTCGACCATTCGAGCGTGCCGGCCTGCCACGGATCGGCGCCGGCAATGGCCCCGCCGCGCCGGCTGCGCAGCACATTGACGATGAACAGCAGGATGCCGACGGTCAGCACGGCGGCGCCCAGCGTGGAAATCAGATTGAGCATGCCCCAGCCCATTTCGGTCGGATAGGTGTAGACGCGGCGCGGCATGCCCTGCAGCCCGGCGATGTGCATTGGGAAAAATGCGATATTAAAGCCGGCAAACATCAGCCAGAAATTCCAGCGGCCCAGGGTCTCGTTCATCATGCGCCCGGTGAACTTGGGGAACCAATAATAAAAGGCGCCAAACAGGGGAAACACAGCGCCGCCGAGCAAGACGTAATGCAGGTGGGCGACCACGAAAAAGCTGTCGTGGACTTGCAAGTCCAGCGACACCGAGGCGAGCATGATGCCGGACAGACCGCCGATCAGCAAAATGACAAAAAACGACAGCACGAACAGCATCGGCGTTTTGAAGTTGAGCTTGCCGGTGCCCAGGGTGGCGATCCAGCAAAACATCTGCGCTGCGGTGGGGATCGCGATCATGGCGCTGGCGGCGGTGAAGAAGCTCTTGCCCAGTTCCGGCACGTTGGTGGTGAACATGTGGTGGACCCACAGGCTGAAGGCGAGAAAGGCGGTGGCGATGATGGCCAGCACCATCACCGGATAGCCATAGATGGGACGGCGCGAAAAGGTGGCGATGATCGAGGACATGAAACCGAGCGGCGGTATGAAAATCATGTACACCTCGGGGTGGCCGAAAAACCAGAACAGGTGCTGCCACAGCACCACGTCGCCGCCCTCGGCGGGATTATAAAAATGGGTGCCGACCAGCCGGTCGGTGATCAGGGCGGTGCTGGCCAGCATGACCGAGGGCATGGCGAACATCACCATGAACGAGGTCACCAGCATGGTCCAGACGTACAGGGGCACCCGGTTCAGACTCATGCCGGGCGCGCGCATTTTAAAAATGGTGGTGATCAGGATGACCGCCTCGAGCAGGCCCGACAGTTCAGTAAACGTGATCAGCTGGGCCCAGAAGTCGACCCGCTTGCCGGGAGAGTACTCGGGACCGGCCAGCGGCGGGTAGCTGAACCAGCCGGCGTCGGGACCGATATCGAGGATGAAGGCGACGTACAGCATCAGCCCGCCCATCAGGAAAATCCAGTAGGCAAAGGCGTTCATGCGCGGAAACGCGATGCCGCGCGCACCGATCATCAGGGGCACCAGGTAGGTTGCCACCGCCTGCATGACGGGCACGGCAAACAGAAACATCATGGTGGTGCCGTGCATGGTAAATAACTGGTTGTAGAAATCGGGCCCCACCAGTTTGCTGTCGGGGCGCGCCAGTTGCAGGCGGATCAGCAGCGCCAGCACCCCGCCGGCGACGAAAAAGCCAAAGGTGGTGAGCATGAAGCGGATCGCCACCGTCTTGTGGTTGATGACGGAAAACCAGCCGATAATGCCCGGCGGATCGCTCCAGGTGCGGTCGAGGACGGGGTTGCGCTCGGCGTCATATGTGCCTGGCATCATTTGAGGGTCTCCAGGTAAGACAGTAACGCTTCCAGATCGGCGCTCGACAAGGGGGTGGCCGGCATGTTGGCGCCTTTCTTGAAGCGCTGCGGGTCGCTGATCCAGGCCGCCAGGTGTTGCCGGGTATTCGGCAAGGTGCCGGACGCGAGCGTGGCGCGGCTGGCCAGGTGGGTGAGATCGGGGCCGAAATTGGCGCCGGCGTCGGTGCCCCCGATGGCGTGACACATGGCGCAGGTGCTGCGCATGAACACGGCCAGTCCCTGCTGTTGCAATGGCGTGGCGGGGGGCGGCGCCGGCGCGCGCTGGGCCGCGGCCCAGGCTTCGTAGGCGGCCGGGGTGTCGGCAATCACGTTGAAGGACATCAGCGCATGCTCGAAGCCGCAGAACTCGGCGCACTGGCCCCGGTACAACCCTGGCGTGTCGACGCGGAACTGCAACAGCGAGGTACGGCCCGGGATCAAGTCCTTCTTGCCATGCAGGCTGGGCGCCCAGAAGCTGTGAATGACGTCGGCGCTGGTCAATTTCAAAATCACCGGTCGGCCCACCGGTACGTGCACTTCGTTGGCAG